>VBKI01000068.1:128015-128363 GCA_005879535.1 Deltaproteobacteria bacterium
TTATCCGGTTACATTGCCCGCGCTTTGGCACTCTCCCCATACGAGTGCCAGCTCAAGCCCATCACCTGGAGGAAACCTCATGAAGATTCGGCCTCTGCAGGATCGCGTCATCGTCAAGCGAGTGCAGGAAGAAGAGAAGACGAAGGGTGGCATCATCATCCCCGACACCGCCAAGGAGAAGCCCATCGAAGGCGAGGTCATCGCCGTCGGAAACGGGAAGATCCTGGAGGACGGAAAGGTGCGCGCCCTGGACATCAAGGCGGGCGACCGCGTGCTCTTCTCGAAGTACGCCGGCACGGAGATCAAGATCGACGGCCAGGAACACCTCATGATGCGCGAGGAAGACAT
>VBKI01000069.1 GCA_005879535.1 Deltaproteobacteria bacterium
GGCGAGCACTACATCCTCGTCGGCCTCACCGTGGCGATGTCGCTGATCGGCGTCGTGACGTTCGGGACGCTTGCCGGATCGCTTTTGCCGTTTGTGCTGCGCCGGCTCGGCTTCGACCCCGCAAGCGCCAGCGCGCCCTTCGTCGCCACGCTCGTCGACGTGACCGGGCTGATCATCTACTTCACGACCGCGAGCGCTATCTTGCGGGGAACACTGCTTTAATCCAGTTTAATCCAGCGGGACCTTCGGCCCTGTTGACAGCGAACGCGGCAGGCGCTCCTTGTGCAACTCCCTACGGAGGGGAACCACCATGAAATGGATAACGATGGCCGCGGCGCTCGCCGTTCTGCCCCTGTCCGCGCGTGCGCAACAAGCCCCAACCAACCTGAACGAAGCGACGGTCGCGCAACTCCAGTCGATGATGGCATCCGGCCAGCTCACCTCGGTGGCGCTGACCAACTACTACATCAAGCGGATCATCGCGCTGGACCAGAACGGGCCCGGCGTAAACTCGGTGATCGAGCTGAATCCCGACGCGCTGGCGATGGCCAAGACCGCCGATCAGAGGCGCGCCACCGGCAACGTGCTGGGGCCGCTCCACGGCATCCCGGTGCTGCTGAAAGACAACATCGACACCGGCGACAAGATGCAGACCAGCGCGGGATCGTTCGCGCTGGTGGGGGAGCCGGCAGTACGTGACTCGACCGTGGCCGCGAACCTGCGCGCCGGCGGGGCGGTGATCCTGGGCAAGACCAACCTGTCCGAGTGGGCGAACTTCCGCTCCTTCGAGTCGGTCAGCGGATGGTCGGGGCGCGGCGGCCAGACGAACAATCCCTATGGCATCAATCGCAACGCCTGCGGCTCCAGCTCCGGCTCGGCCGCCGCGGCCTCCGCCAACTTTACCGCCATCTCCTTCGGCTCTGAGACCGACGGCAGCATCGTCTGCCCCGCCAACGCCAATGGCGTTGTCGGCATCAAGCCCACCGTCGGCCTCACCAGCCGCGCGGGCGTAGTCCCGATCTCCCACACACAGGACACGGTCGGCCCGCACGGGCGCACCGTCGCCGACGCGGCCGCAGCGCTGGGAGTGGCCCAGAGCCGCACCTTCGACGGTCGCGATCCGGCAACCGGCGGCGTTCCGCTCGGCTGGCAAGGCGTCCCCGGCAGGACGCGTCCGAAGAACATCCCTACCGACTACACCCAGTTCCTCAATCCCACCGGGCTGAAGGGCGCGCGGCTGGGCCTCACCCGCGGCGGGCTGGGCGGCTTCGATCCGTTCGTGCCCACGCCGCAGCCGGTGGTCGATGCGTTCGAGGCGTCCTTCGCCGCGCTCACCGCGGGCGGAGCGACGGTGATCGACCTCGATGCCGCCGGCTTCACCTTCGCCTCCGCTGACGGCGAGTTCCTGGTCCTCTGTTTCGACTTCCGCAACGACCTGAAGGCGTACTTTGCCACCCGCGTCGGCGTGCCGGTGGCGGGGGGCACGCTGGATACCGCCATCGCCTTCAACAATGCCCACGCGGCCGAGGAGATGCCGTTCTTCAACCAGGACATCTTCGAGTTCTGCAACTCGCTCGCGACCGGCCCCGACGATCCGCAGCCCGCATTCGGCGGCTTGACGTACAATCAGGCGCTGGCCATCGACCACAACGCGGGCGTGAACGGGATCGACGCGGCGATCGCCCAGTTCCATCTCGATGCGGTGGTGAGCGCGACCGACAACCCGGCCTGGGCCACCGATCTCGTCTTCGGCGACCACTTCATCTTCGGGACTTCGGGCCTCGCGGCGGGCCCGGGCTACCCCATCGTGCAGGTGCCGGCGTCGATGGTGTTCGGCGTGCCGATGGGCATCAGCTTTTTCGGCACGGCCTTCAGTGAGCCGACCCTGATCAAGTTGGCGTCAGGGTTCGAGGCGTTCACGCAGATCCGGGCGAACAACCTGCCGACGTTTGCGGAGACGGTGCCGTTCAACAATATCCAAGGCACCACGCTGGCGCCGCCGCACCGCCGCGCCGCCCCCCCGCCGACCGGCAAGAAGGGCCGCACGCCGAAGCACTTGTAGTGAGGTGATCAGCGCTCCTGGCGCGCGATCTCCTTCAGGAACCAGCGCTGCTTCTGGTGCACCTGAACGAGACGGGTGAAGAGATCGGCGGTGCCGATGTCGCCGGCCTTGGTGGCGACCTCGGCATCGTCGTGCATGGCCCGGATCACCTTGTCGTGCGCGGCGATGGCCTCCTCGACCATCTGCTTCACGCCGCGCTCGCCCTGCGAAGGCTCCACGAACGAGGCGGGCAGATACTGCGCCGGATCGGCGATCGGCTTGCCATCGATCATCAAGGCGCGCTCGGCCAGCTCGTCGACGCTTTCCAGAACCTGGTCGGCGTGCTCCCCGAACAGCAGGTGGTAGTCGCGGAAGTGCGGCCCGAACGTCAGCCAATGGAACTTTTTGTAGTTGAGGTAGAGGACCAGCGCGCTCGCCTGCTCGCGCCGCAACGCGGTCACAACGGGGTTCGTCTCCATGCAGGCTCGGATGAGCGATAAAGGAGAACGATTCTCCAAAACCGTCAGGCGTCGGGCGGCTTCACGTACTCGAACTCGATGGGCCTGCCGTTGATCCCCTTCGAGGGAGCGGCGACCCAGGACGCCATCTTCCCCGCCTCCACCACCGGGTGCATGAGCGACTTCACGAAGGCGCGATCCTCGGCCGTCGGCAGCCACTCGGGCTCGTGGGCCTTGAACTCGGCTTCCGGGATCGGCTTGCCGTCCGGATCGAAGAAGAGCCCAGCGCACGGCCCCACGCTGCGATGGAAGCGCCGGTGCGGCAGGCGCAGCGTCATTCCGGTCACGCCGGCCTTCTGCAGGGTCTTGTTCCAGCGATCGACGCCGCGCTGGCAGTCCTTGACGTACTCGTCGCGCAGGACCTCGTTCATCGCGTTGCGCAGCGGCACCTGCTGCTCGACGAGCGTGCCGCCCTCCGGCACCTCCATCCGGTAGGTCTGGCCGACGGCCTTGTGCTCATCCAGCGTGTCCTCGCGAAAGCGGCCCTTGAGTCCCGAGGCGAAGAAGTCGGCGGCGTTGGAGGAGACCTCGCCGCCGAACAGGTCGAGCGAGAGGGAGAACCAGAAGTTGATGTACTTCTGGATCAGCTCGAAGGGCACCGCGTGCTCCTTGCGCGGATCCTTGCCGGCCGCCATCAGATCCGCGCAGCGCTGCACCACGCGGTCGACGCCGGTCTCACCGACGAACATGTGGTGCGCCTCCTCGGTGAGCATGAACCGGGTGGTGCGCGCGAGCGGGTCGAACCCGCTCTGCGCCAATGCCGAGAGCTGGTACTTGCCGTCGCGGTCCGTGAACATCGTGAACATGAAGAAGCTGAGCCAGTCGTCAATCGGCTCGTTGAAGGTGTTGAGGATCCGCGGCTTGTCGCCGCTGCCCGAACGGCGGGCGAGCAGCTCGTCGGCCTCCTCGCGGCCGTCGCGCCCGAAGTATCGGTGCAGCAGGTAGACCATGGCCCAGAGGTGGCGGCCCTCCTCGACGTTCACCTGGAAGATGTTGCGCAGGTCGTACATCGAGGGGCAGGTCTTCCCCAGGAGCCGCTGCTGTTCTACGGAGGCGGGCTCGGTGTCGGCCTGGGTGACGATGATCCGGCGGAGCGCGTTGCGGTGCTCGCCCGGGACTTCGTCCCACACCGGCTGACCCTCATTGTCGCCGAAGCCGATCTTTCTCTCCTGCTTCGGGTCGAGGAAGATGCCCCATCGGTACTCGGGCATGCGGACGAAGTCGAAGTGGGCCCAGCCATTGGGCTCCACGCTGATCGCGGTGCGCAGATAGACCTTGTGCGCCTGGAAGCCTTCGGGACCCACTTCCTTCCACCAGGAGAGGAAGTTGGGCTGCCACTGCTCCAGCGCGCGCTGCAGGCGGCGATCCGAGCCGAGGTCGACGTTGTTCGGGATGGTCTCGAGAGACTGTGCCACTCAGGTCCTCCGGTAATCGAACTGCGGGCGTTCCGGCTTGCCGTACATGGTGAGTGCGCCGCGCTCGCCCGTCGCGTTGGGGCGGATGAAGATCCAGTTCTGCCAGGCGGAGAGGCGGCCGAAGATCTTGGTGGCGAGGGTCTCCGGACCGGCGAAACGGTAGTTCTGCTCCATGCCGGTGAGCGCGTCGGGGCTGAGGGAGGCGCGCTCCTCCACGGCCACGCGCAGCTCCTCCTCGAAGTCGATGTCGTCGGCGAACACGGTGGCGAGGCCGAGCTTGTTCGCGGTGGCGCCGTCGATCGGTCCTTCCTTGCCGGCGGCGACGATCTTCTGGGCCCGCTGCGGGTCGCCGAGAAAGCGCGTCTCCAGCCGGGAGATGCCGTTCCAGCCGGGGAGGGCGCCGGAGGAAAGCGAACCCGGCCACACTTCGACGCCGTCCTTGTCGAGGACGTAGCTGCGGTCGCACGCGAGCAGGAGCTCGAAGAGCGGACCGCTGAAGCAGGACTTCTCGTCCACCACGGCGAAGAAGCTGCGCGCGGTCACGTCCATGCGGCGCAGGGCGCGCGCCAGGAGCAGTCGGGTTTCACGCAGGATCCACGCGTCCTTCTCCGGCCCCGCCAGCAGCTCGCCCACGGCGTGCGCCTTCGCCCGGTCACCCTCCGTCCGGACGATGACCAGGCCCACGTTCTCGTGCTCGAACCGCAGCCGCAGCATCGCGTGGTCCAGCTCGCGCGCCATGCGCAGCGCCCATCCTTGCGCGCCCTTGGCCATGGCTTCCGCGGCGGTCCTTGGAACGTCGCCTGCGGGTGCGCGCACGGTCAGTTCCGCGATCCGCGTCTTGTCGTTGATCTGCAGGCTCACGTGCCGGTAGTCGCCGATGGGGTCGAGCTGGATCCCCGGTCCGCGGTCCACCTTCGGTGCCTTGGCCGCAAGATCGCGAGCGCGTTGGGCGATGGTGTCCGCGAACTTGCTCCGCGGAACCACCGCGTCCACCAGTCCCCACTCGACCGCGCGCTTGCCCTTGACGCCCTCGGCGAGCGTGGAGAACGCGTCCGCCAGGTCCCGGCGGACCTTGCGCTTGTCGACGACGCGGGTGAGCCCGCCGGTCCCGGGGAGGACGGCGAGCAGCGGCACCTCGGGCAGCGCCACCGTGGAGGAGCCGTCGTCGACCAGGATGATGTCGTCGCACGCCAGCGCCAACTCGTATCCGCCGCCGGCGGTGGCACCGTTGCAGGCGGCGAGAAAGCGGACGCCGCTGTTCTGCGAGGCGTCCTCGATCGCGAGGCGCGTCTCGTTCGTGTACTTGCAGAAGTTGACCTTGAAGGGATGCGTGCTGGACGCGAGCATGTAGATGTTGGCGCCGGCGCAGAAGATCTTGTCGTGGGCGCTGGTGATCACGCAGCACTTCACGGAGGGGTGCTCGAAGCGCAGCCGCTGGATGGCGTCGGCGAGCTCGATGTCGACGCTCATGTCGTAGCTGTTGCTCTTCAGCTCGATCTCGGTCTTTGCGCCGCCGAAGGGCTCCACCTTCATGGTCAGGCGGGCGATCTCGCCGTCCACGGCGAGCGCCCAGTGGCGGTACTTCGAGGGATTGGTATCGAACGACAGCTTCGGGACGGCGGCACTCGTGTCCATCGCCCGGAAGCTAGCGCAACGCCTGCGCGATTGCAAGCACTATATTGCTTGTAGGCATCATGATTGATGCACTATACTGCCCACATGACTCCCGAGCACCAGGTGCTTCTCTCGGCGGTGGGGGCGGCGGTCCGCCGGCTTCGCGACGACCGGGCGATGACCCGGCGCGACCTGGCGGAGAGGAGTGGCGTCTCGGAGCGCTTCCTGGCGGAGCTGGAGAGCGGGCAGGGGAACATTTCCGTTGCCCGTCTGCAGGACGTGGCGCGGGCGCTGGGCTCCTCGGCGGGCGAGCTGCTCTTCGCCGCACAGCACGAGCGGACCGGCCGCGGGGTGGTGGCGCTCGTCGGGTTGCGCGGCGCGGGAAAGAGCACCATCGGCCGCGCGCTCGCGAGCCGGTTGCGGGTGCCGTTCGTGGAGTTGGATGCGCTGGTGGAGAAGGACGCCGGTCTGGCGCTCGAGGCGATCTTCCAGCTCCACGGCGAGGCGTATTACCGGCGGCTGGCGCGCGAGGTACTGACGCGTTTTCTTGCCGAGACGGATGCGGCGGTGCTGGCCACCGGAGGCGGCATCGTCACGGATCCGGGGTCGTTCAAGCTGCTGCAGAAGCGCTGCCGTACGGTCTGGCTGCAAGCCACGCCGGAGGAGCACTGGCGGCGCGTGCTCGAGCAGGGCGACGTCCGCCCCGGGGCGGCGAATCCGCAGGCGCAGGTGGAGCTACGGGCGCTGCTCAAGGCGCGTGAGCCGCTCTACGCGCAGGCGGAGATGTCGGTGGATACGTCGCGGGCCGGCGTCGACGGCGCGGTCGAGGAGATTGCCCGCAAGCTCGGGTGAGGGTCAGCGCGGCCGCCTTCGCCGGATCGCCCGGTGCCAGAGACGCTCGAGGCGCTCGAGCGTCCGCCATCCCCACTTCTCGCTCCACATTCCCGGGCCTGTGAGCAGCAGGAGCAAGAGCGGCAACCCGAAGACGATGACGAGGAAGTAGCCGATCTCAGGATCCACGGCGCAGTAGATGTGCGCACTGCGCCGTGGATCCGCCGGGGGCCCTGGGGGGGGGGCCGGTCACGCCGATCAGTAGACGAGCTGGAAGTGGGGCACCAAGGTGAGGCCGGCGCCGCCCGGGACGAACGAGCGCGCCACGTCGAGGTGGATGACCGCGTGCTTGCGCTCCGTGATCCGGCTGACCTTGCCGGTGAGGCGGAGCGTCTGGCAGCGGGCGTCCACGGTGAAGCTGCCCTTCGAGGTGGTCAGCGTCCCGCCGGCGAAGCCGACGAGAAACTCCACGTCCTCTACTCCGGCAGGGGCCTGGAAGGTGGCGAGCAGATGGGCGCGGCCGATGTCCGCGAGATCAACCTCGGGCGTCTGCACCGCGTTCGCGAGCACCGCGCCGCCGCCCGTCACCTGCACGGACTCGATTCGCAGCTTCGCGGAGAGGAAATCTCCCGCGTCGTCTCCGGCCAGGCGCAGGCTGAACGTCGGGCCATCGCCGGACGTCACCGTGGTGGTCTGCGTGAGGTCGTAATTCGATCGCCCGCAGCCGTAGACCAAAAAGCCCAGCAGGAGGGCGATTCCCATTCCGAGGCGCGTCATCGCGTTACTCCTTCCCGCCGGCGTAGTCGTCACCCATGCAGATCAGGCGCGCCGCGCACTGCGCGACGCCACCGTCGAACAGCACCTGGAACGCGTCCTCGAAGCTGCTCGTGCACGCTTGAGCACGCGACAGCCTGAAGCACTCCGCCTCGCTCCGGATCGTGACCGTGGCATCGAGCTCCGTCGATTCTCCGACCTGGAGCGTGAACGGCGTTTCCGGCGTGACCTTTACGCCCATCCGCGCGAACAGGTCGTCGCGTACCGACAGCGCCGTCGACGCATCGGTCGGATGCGTGTTCGTGACGACCACCTTGATATGAAGCGTCGCCGGGTACGCCTCGACGACGTGGACGACCTCACCTTCGATCGTCTTCTCACAAGCGAATTCGTGTGCGCTCGCCGCTTCCGACAGCGCCACGGCCGCGGCCGCCGCGGCGATCTTTGCCTTTTTCATCATGTCCCCTCCCGCCAGCCCTTCGGCCCAGCTGAACGTGACGGTAATCACACCGGGTGCGAGCGGGTAGTCGCTCGCCTACATTTCTGCTGTCCGGATGCGAACGCTCGCCTGCCGCAAGGGCGATTCCGGGGGCATGACGGGACATGACGCAGTGCGGCCCGTCCGGGGCGAGTTGAGGACTGAACACTCGAACTCGCCCCGGGGCGAGTTGGAAACTGAACAATGCAACTCGCCCCGGGACGAGTTACCCGCGTTATTTCCCTGAGAACTCCGGGGTGCGGCGGGCGTTGTACGCCGCCAACCCCTCCTTCGCGTCCTGCCCCTCGAAGAGCCGCTGCTGAAGCTCCCTCTCGAGAGCCAGACCCTGCTCGAGACCGACTTCCAGCCCAGTCGTCACCGCCCGCTTGATGAAGCCGACCGCACGCGCCGCCTTCGCGGGAGGGACGAACTTGCGCGCGTACTCCAGCGCGCGCCCGCGGAAATCCGCCGCTGGCACATCCACCACCGTGTTGACCAGGCCGAGCGCCCTCGCCTCCTCCACCGGGAACGTCGCCGCCTCCGCCATCAGCTCGATGGCCTTGGCCCTCCCGACGGCGCGGGCGAGACGTTGCGTCCCCCCGGTGCCCGGCAGCACTCCCAACGTCACCTCCGGCAGCCCGATCTTCCCCGCGTTGGCGCGCGCGATGCGCAGGTCACACGCCAGCGCAATCTCCAGCCCGCCCCCAACGCAGTGCCCGTTGATCGCCGCGATCACCAGCTTGGGCGTCTGCTCCAGCCTGCACAGCGTCTCGTTCGCGTGCAGGCAGAAGTTGTACTTGAAGTACGGATCCGCCCCTTCCAGCATCTTGATGTCCGCCCCGGCGCAGAAGAACTCTGTCTTCCCGCCCGCCGACGCGCCGGTGATCACGATGGCGTGGACGCCGGGATCGAAGCGCGCCTGCAGCACCTGCGCGTCGAGCTCCCGCATCATCTCGTAGCTGTACGTGTTCGCGGGAGGCGCATTCAGCTCGAGGAGCGCGATCCCGCCTTCCGTCCTGGCGTTGACGAGTGGCATGGCGGCCATCTACCACAACCGCCATCGCCGGGGCTCAGCGCCGCAGCGCGCCCATCTCCTTCTCGATCTGCAGCGACTGCTCCATCGCGTCGGCCCATTCGCCGGGGTCGTTCGTCACGATGGCCGCAGCCGGATCGACGATGGCGGCGCCCAGCGCGCTCGCGAACAGGCTGACGAGGTTCTGGAAGGGATGGATGCGCTCTTGCTGGTCCAGCCTGCCGCTGGCGATGCTTACGTACGTCTGCGCGTTCTGCTGCAGATGGCTCGCGGCCTCCGAGAGCTCCTGATCGCGCCCGCCGATGTGATCGAGCAGCGCCCGGTGCGGGCTCGCGGGATCCCGCATGTCGAAGATCTGGACCAGGCAGTCGTGCGGCGCCGCCTCGGCGTTGCCGGCGACGGTGATCCGCCAGCTGCGTTGCGCGGCCAGATCCTGCGCCGAGGGGCTCCCGAGCGGCGCCAGCGTCAGCGACGCGCCGGCGTCCTCCTGCTTCATGGAGTTGACGCAGGCATCGACCAGCCGCCCGAAATCCTTCGGCTTCAGTGCGTGTCCGGTGAACAGTCCCACCATCCGCGCGGGGCGCTCGGAATCGACCAGCGTCTGCAGGTAGAGCTGGTCCTTGCGGCCGGCCATGCAGGCACTCTCGCCCCGCACGCCGCGCGCGTCAACGACGCGTCAGAAGGCCTCGACGATCACCGACACCCCCTGGCCCACTCCGACGCAGAGGGTGGCGAGCCCGTACTTTCCGCCGCGCGCTTTCAGCGCGTGCGCGAGGTGACCGAGGATGCGCGCGCCGCTCATGCCCAGCGGGTGCCCCATGGAGATCGCGCCGCCGTCCACGTTGACGCGCTCGGGATCGAGCTTCAGCTCCTGGATCACCGCCAGCGACTGCGCCGCGAACGCCTCGTTCAGCTCCACCAAATCGAGCTTGCCGACCGACAGCTCCGCCTTCTTCAGCGCCTTTTGCGTCGCCGGAACCGGTCCCATCCCCATCTCCCGAGGATCCACTCCGGCGCTCGCCGCCGCCACCACCCGCGCGATCGGCTTCAATCCCAGCTCCGCGGCCTTGCGCGCCGAGGCGAGAAGGATCGCCGCCGCGCCGTCGTTCAGCGAGCTGCTGTTGCCCGCCGTCACCGTTCCTCCGTCGCGAAAGGCGGCCTTCAGCTTCGACAGCTTCTCCATCGAGGTGTCGGCGCGCGGCCCTTCATCGCGCTCGACCACCAAGGCCTGCTTGCCGGGAACCGTCACCGGCAAGAGCTCGGCGCGGTAGCGTCCCGCCTCCTGCGCCGCCAGCGCGCGCTGGTGCGAGCGCAGCGCGAACTCGTCCTGCTTCGCGCGCGGGATGCGGTACTTGGTGGCCACGTTCTCCGCCGTCTCTCCCATGCTCTCCAGCGGGAACCGCTGCGCCATCTTCGGGTTGGGAAAGCGCCAGCCGAGGGCCGTGTCGTAGGTCTGCAGCGAGCCGCCCGCGAAGCCCTCTGTGGGCTTCGCCACCGCCCACGGCGCTCGCGTCATGCTCTCGACGCCGCCCGCGATGCAGAGGTCCATCTCGCCCAGCCGGATCGCGCGAGACGCTTGCACCGCCGCCTCCAGCCCGCTGGCGCAGAGACGGTTGACGGTCACACCGGGAACATGCTCGGGAAGTCCGGCAAGCAGCAGCGACATGCGCGCGACGTTGCGGTTGTCCTCCCCCGCCTGATTCGCGCACCCGAAGAAGACCTCGTCCACCGCCGCGGGCTCCACCGCAGGGCTGCGCCGGAGCAACTGTTCGATCACGTACGCGCCGAGATCGTCCGGCCGGACCCCGGAAAGCGCACCGCGCAACTTTCCCACCGGCGTGCGAACCGCGTCGATGATTACCGCGTCCATTTCGACTACCATCCCTTCATGCACTTGCGCGAGGGCGACCCTGCCCCCGATTTCAACCTGAACGGCGTGCCGCCCGGCGCGTACCACCTCGCCGACCAGCGCGGCAAGGTGGTGGTTCTAGCGTTCTATCCGGGAGATTTCACGCCGGTCTGCCTGCGCCAGCTGCAGCACTACGAAGCGCAGCGGGAGCGTCTGGTCTCGACGGGCGCGACGCTCTGGGCCATCTCGACCGACGATCTGGAGCTGCACGAGCGCATGGCCAAGAGCTACGCGCTGAGCTTCCCGCTGCTGGCGGATCTGCAGGGGAAGGTGGCGGCTCTGTACGGGGTCCGCGGCCTGCTCGGAACCGCGCGGCGCTCGGTTTTCATCGTCGATGCGCAGGGCATCATCCGGTACAGCAAGGAAGAGCCACTCTCGCTCAGCTACCGCAGCGTCGACGACATCCTCAACGCGCTGCGCGACAGCGGCCTGCTCCCCGCCGGTCAGTAGGTCGCGCGCACCGTGTCGTGGAGCCTGGTGTAGTCGAGCTGTATCCGTCCGTCGGGCTTCGGCGAGAGCATGTCCGCGAACCGCTCGCCGAACCGGAAATCCTCCGGCATGTACCGGTGGAGCGCATGCATCGTCTGGTAGGTGGTACCGTCGATGCCGGAGACGGCTACGTTCAGCTCCACGTCGGCGGTTCGCAGCGATTCGGGCGTCATGTTCTCGAGTGGGCTGCCTTCGATGATCCGGTGGAGCACGAGCCAGCTCCGCCCAAGGGCGGAAGATCGATCGCGCACCAGCGGCAGGTCGTACAGGCGGTAGAAGAAGATGCCTTCCTTCGTCGTCTCCGCCCGGATGAAGGTGACGCGCACCTGTGCCTCGACGATGAAGTTCCTGCGCCGGTTCGCCAGCCGGATGGCCAGCGTGCGCACGCCGTCCTGGAGATAGATTGCCACGCCGCGCGCGAATTCGAGCCTCGCCACCGGAATGGAGAACTTCGTGAACACGATGCCGGTGGCCAGCGCGACGGCGACGAGCGAGGCGATCGACTCGAGGGTGACCACCATGTGCGCCGCCGTCGATTGCGGATACATCGCTCCGTAACCGATGGTTCCCAGCGTCTGGACGCTGAAGAAGAACGCGTCGGCGAACGACCCGGGCCGGGCGTTCGCGATACCGCCGGTAAGCAGGAAGGCGAGGGCGAAGAGCACATCGATCGCCAGGACCATCCCGGCGATGGCGAGCAACGTCAGCGACCAGGGAGCGCGCAAGAGCTGGTGATAAACGTCGCTCCAGACGTCTTTGGGCGCGTTGACGACGTCGATGCCGGTGTCCTCGGGGACGGGAGAGGCCATGCCTCTCGAGATGTACAGCCTGGAGCGATAGCCCGCAAAGCCGCACTTCCGCTGCGGCAGCGGGCTAGCAACCCGGTGCGGCGGCGGGCTACTTGTTGTCCGTCGCGTTCTTCACGTCCTTCTTGACGTCGTTCTTCGTGTGCCGCGCGTCCTTCTTCGCGTTGCGCACCTTCCGCTTCGCGTGGCGCTTCGTCTTCTCCGCGCCGCTGTCCGTCTTCAGTGCGTCCTTCGCGCTGTCCGAGACATTGGCGGCATTGTCCTTGATGTCCTTCGCCGTGTCGCTCTCCGCGACCACAGGCAGCGCCAGCCCGATGGCCAGTGCCGCGACGATTCCCTTCAGCATCCGATTCCCCTTCTTCGCAAGGCCGGCCGGGTGGCCGGGGGTCCTCCGAGAAGCTGCGCATGCGACGTTCGCTGCACAACGACCCGGAGAACGCCTGCCCGCGTCCGCCAGTTACCGATCCTTCGGCTGGCCGCTGGGGGAGGAGGCGGGATCCTTGGTGTCGGTGGGCTTCGTCGTATCGGTCGGCTTCGTCGTGTCGGTCGGCTGACCAGTCACGTCGCCAGGCTTCGACGACATGCCCGGATCGCGGTTCGTCCCCTTGCTATCGTCGGTCGTGCTGGGGCTCGCAGGCCGCGCGACGCTGCCCGATGTCGCGCGTGTCGTTCGTCGTGCCCGTCTTGCTCTGCGGTGCCGACGGCGAGGCCGGGCTCGTCTTCGTATCGTCCGCCGACGGCGTGTCCGACGGAGAGGTCTTCGCCTTGTGCATGGTGCTCTCGCCGCTGCGGCCCTGCGAGGTGCGCTTGTGCTTCTTGATCTTCTTGCCGTTGGAGGACGAGCTCGGCACTGACTCGGTCGAGCTGCCCGCGGCATTTTCGCCGCTCTTTACGTTGCCCGAGCTCTCGTTGCCCACGCCCGTCGAGGTCGAAGCGGCCCCGCGGCTCGGCACTGCGCTCGAAGAATTGTCCGGGGGCGGGGAAGTGTCGTTCGAGCCGCGACCCTCCTGCGGCTGGTGGGTCTTCGAGCCGGTGTCCGCGGGCGTCGCCGAATTGCTCGCCGGGTTGCTGCTGGGCAGGCTGCTGTTCGACGACGAGGTGTTCGAAGAATTGCCGGGCAGGGCACTGCTGTTCTGGTCCGCCGGAAGCACCGCGCTGCCCTTGTCTTCCGACGACTGGCTGTTCGGGGTCGCCGTGCTTCGGGTGTCGCTCGTTCCTGCTCCGGTGCTGGTCTGCGCACGCGCGCCGAACGCCGTCAGCGCGAGCGCGAACGCTGCTGCTGCGATGATCCTCATGGAGTCTCCTTGTTGGGTTTCGGAGACTGTGGAGATTCCCGCAGGTGAATCCAACCGACGAGGGCCGGGTGGCCCGAAGCACGAAGAGGGAGGAGCCCGCACGGCCCCTCCCTCTGCAGCTACGGACAGGCGCGGATCAGGCCGAGAACGACGATCCGCAACCGCAGGTGTGCTTGGCGTTCGGGTTCTTGAAGCTGAACCCGCTTTGGCCGAACTGCCCTTCGACGTAGTCGACTTCCACGCCGAGCAGGTACATCGAGCTCATCGGGTCGACGAAGCATTTCACGCCCTGGATCTCGAAGACCATGTCGCCGGGCCGCTCGTCCTTCTCGATGTCCAGGCTGTACTGGAAGCCCGAGCACCCGCCGCCGACGACGGCGACGCGCAGGCCGGAGCCCTGCAGTCCCTCGCGCTCGATGGTCTCCTTGACCATGGCGGCGGCTTTGTCCGTCAACCGGACAGGAGTGGGAACTTCGGAGGGGTTTTCGGTCTGCGGATGGACGGTCTGGGTTTCCATGGGATCAGTATATTCAGATGCGTGCAGAAGACTAGGGATTCAGGGACCGGCCCCCGTCAATGGTGAGGATTTCGCCCGTGACGAATGGCTCCTGCGCCAGGAACAGCACGGCCCGCGCGGCATCTTCCGGGGTTCCGATGCGCCCGAGCGGGATGCGCTTCGCGAGCGGTCCGGAATCCATCCCTTCCGGGGGAAGCACCGTACCCGGCGCCACCCCGTTCACGCGCACCTCGGGCGCCCACTCCAGCGCCAGCAGCCGGGTAAGCGCGGCGAGACCGGCCTTCGACGCCGTGTAGTGCGCGTAGCCCTTCCACACCTGCGTGGTCCCGCAGACGTCGAGAACGGTGACGATGCTGCCCCGCGCAGCGCGCAGGTGAGGCAGCGCCGCCTGCATCAGGTAGAAGGGGCCGACCAGGTTCGTGGCCAGCATCGCCTCGAACTGTTCCCGGCCCAGGCGCTCCGAAGGCACCTTCTCGAAACGCGCCGCGCTGCATACGAGCAGGTCCAGCCCGCCGAGGGCGCGCGCCGCGTCCGCGACGATGCGCTCCGGATCACGTGCCTGATCGCCTTCGATCAGCGGCGCGCCGCCCAGCAGCGCGGAGGTCGCCTCCGCCTCGGCGCGCGAGGTCCGGTAATGCACCGCGACCCGGTAGCCGGCGCCGTGCAGCGCGAGCGCGATCGCGCGTCCCACGCGCTTCGCCGCGCCTGTGACCAACGCTTGCATCCGGAGAGAATACGCTCTCTATTGCGCGCCGCGATGGGGAAGAAGACGAAGGCGACCAAGTCGAAGGCGGAAGCAGCCGCGGTCGCGCCTCCCCCAGACGCGGAAATGATCCCCATCTCCAGCGCGCCGCTCCCGCTGAAGCAGCTCGATGCGCGCGCGCTCGGTGAGTTCCTCGAGCTCTGCTTCGGCGATCGACGGCTTCTCGAGCTGTGCGGCGAGCTGCGCCTCTATAGCCCCGGCTACCGCCTCGAAGCGATGCCGCCGAACCAGGTGGCGCGAATGCTCGCGGACGAAGCTCGCGCCGCCGAGGACGCGGCGAACCTGCTCGAGAAGGCCATCCGGGAGGCGCTGCGCAACCCGGTGCTGGAGGGCAAGCCGCTGGCCGACGAGCAGTACCGCGACCTGCTCGAGCTGTTCACCGGTGATCCATTGCAGCACCTCGCCCGCGTCGCCTGGCGCGCGCTGATCGACGAAGACGAGAAGCTGCGCGCCTACGCGCTCTCCGCCATCGACCTCGGCGTCGAGGCGCTCGACGCTCCCGCGAAGGCCGCCGCTCCGCAGCGGAAGCCGCAGCTTCCGGCGGACGTGCTGGAGCTGCGCAAGCAGCTGGAGGAAGCGCGCAAGACCGCCGATCGCGCCGGCAAGGAACGCGATTCGCTCCGCGAGCAGCTCGCGTCGGCGCGAGCGGACATCGTCGAGCGGGAGAAGAGCGTCGCCGACCTGCGCGAGGAGCTTTCGCAGGTGCGCGCCGAGCTGACCCGCGTATCCGCGGACCTGGCCCGGCTGACCGCCGCCGGCGAGGGGAGGGCGCTGGCCGAGGCCCGCCGGCTCGCCGACGAGAGCCGCTCGCTTTCCGAGCGCCTGCGCACCGCGGTGGAGGAACGCGACGCCCTGCGCGCCCAGGTCGCGCAGGCCCAGCGGGCCACCGCCGCAGCGTCCCCGCCAGTCAACCTCGCGCCGGTCGTGGAGGAAGAGGCGCTTCCCAGCGCGGAAGAAGCTTCCACGTTCCTGATTCCGATCTTCACCCGCGAGTTCTACGACTCGATCCAGCGCTGGGATCGCAGGATGCAGCGGGCCGCGTTCGACAAGGTCTCATTGCTCGCGCGCGACTGGCGGCATGGATCGCTGCGTGCCATCGCCCTGGAAGGACTTCCGGGGTACTACCGCATCCGCATCGCCACCGACGTACGTCTGATCTACCGGCGCGGCGAGGGAAAGACCGTCGAGATCCTCTCCCTGATCGACCGGGAGGACCTCGATCGATACATCCGGCAAGCGAGGACCCGATGAACGAAATCGATGCCCGATCGCTGCAGCAGAAGCTCGCGGGAGCGAACCCGCCGCTGATCGTCGACGTGCGCAATGTGCCGGAGCTGGCCGAAGGACGGATCGAGGGCAGCGTGCACATCCCCATGAACGAGCTGCCCGCCCGGCTGGCGGAAGTCCCAGAAGGTCGTGACGTGGTCACGGTCTGCAAGAAGGGCATGCGCTCGTTCAACGCGGCGGGTTGGCTCCGGCAGATGGGGCGGAGCGCCGTCAGCCTGCAGGGCGGAATCGATCAGTGGAAGGCGCTCGGACTGCCGGTGGCGCGCTGAACCGCAGTCCGACGCGGGAGGCGCTGGCGGCCTGGGGCGCCGTGATCGGCAGCCTCGCACTGCTCCAGCTGCTCGTGGAGTTTCTGCCGGCGCTGAAGGGCGTGGTGGGCGCAGTCGCAGTGGCGGCATTTCTCTACGTGCCCCTGCGCCTGCTCGAGCGCCGCGGACACGACGCGCACGACGCGGGCTGGCGATTCGACCGCCTGCGGCAGGATCTCGTCTGGTCGCTCGCCGTCTGCGCCATCGTGCTGCCGGCCTTCGGGGCCCTGTTCGTCCTGTTCGGGAGATGGTTCGCATATCTGCCGCCGGAAATGCGGCACTGGATCGCCCCTTACGGTCGCGTCCGCCCGTTCCGTCTGGAGGTGCCGCTTTCGTGGGAGTTCGCAGGGCAGGTGGCGGGGAACGCCGCAGTCGCGTTCTCCGAGGAGTTCTTCTACCGCGGTTACATGACCTTTCGGTTCGAGGAGCGGTGGCGCCCGCTGCCGAGCGCCGTAGCCGCGGCGGCGCTCTTTGCCGTCGGGCACCTGCTGACGCCGGCGCCGTGGCGGCTCGCGGTCTTCTTTCCGGCGCTTCTCTTCGCCTGGGTCCGCAACCGCACCGGAACCATCGTCGGCGCATCGATTGCGCACTTCCTCTGCAACGTCTGGTTGCTGGTGCTCGAACACTCGATGTTCTGATCATCGTTGCACACGCGCGCCGACCTCGCGGTCGACGACGTTGAGCGTCCGCTTCACGTCGAATGCGGTGGCGTTCGTCAGCAGAACGGTGCCGACTTCGGCCTCGGGATAGATGCGCATCTCGCAGTGGAATCCGCCGCCTCCCCCTTCCTTGAAGTAGAACCGCGTCCCACCCAGGTCGCCGATGTGCCACCCGAGCGTCATCGGAACGGGCTTTCCACCCGCTTGCTGCTGCTCGAAGAACAGATGTCGCCTCGAATCGTCGAAGAGAACGGAGCGTGGACGCAGTTGGTCCTGAAGAAACTTCCCGAATCCGCGAGCGGTTCCCACCAGCCCCCCGAAGGCCGGGCCGTTCAGGTAATGGGGCTCGATCCGGAGCCATTTGCCTTCGTAGTCGCCGATGAGCTCGCCGGAGATGAGGAATCCCTTGAGCAGGTTCATCAGCGAGTACTTCTCCAGGTATCCATTGGCGTGCGGGACGGACGCCGCAATGGCGTAGCCCACCTCGTCGGGTGCGATCCCCAGCGGTCCGAGGACGTGCCGCGCGACGAAACCGGTGAACGCTTCGCCGCTGGCGTACTCGACGATTCTTCCGAGCAGCCAGTAGCCGATGTTCGAATAGGCGTATCGGGTGCCGGGCGCCGAACGCAGCCGGGGGCTTGCGGCGAGGACCGCGGCGAGCGACCGACCCTCCTCGAACCTCGCGTGCTGCGCGGCCGGGTGCACCCAGCGCAGGGGGATCGGATTCGGGATCCCGGACGTATGTGACAGGAGCTGGCGGACCGTAATGTCCGCGGCGTAGGGAACCTCGGGCAGATGGCGGCGGATCGATTCGTCGAGCCCGAGCTTGCCGAGGCCGATCAGCTGCAGCGTCGCCGCGGCGGTGATCGTCTTGCTCATCGAGTACGCCATCAGCGTCGTGCGGGGCTCGATGGGAATGCGTCGGGCGATGTCCGCCCAGCCACCGGTGAGCTCGAACAGCGTGTCTCGCGCGTCGACGGCGAGATACTGCAGCCCCGGCGTTGCGGACGCCTCGATCGACGAATCGAGCGAGCGCCGGACCGCAGCCTCAGTGCGGGACTGGTTTCGCGGCACTCTGGGGAGCAGGGTTGAGCGAGGCGGCGACGGCGCGTACCGCCGATCGCGGGCTGACGCGCAGCAGCTGCACGCCGAACTTGTTCTTCATCCCATGGACCACGATCGGCTTGCCGGCCATCATCGCGCGGTACCCCTGGCGCGCGACGATGGCCGGGGACGCCGCGCCCATCCGGAAGAGGCGCGATCGATCGTTTCCCGCGACGGTGGAGAATTCGGTGGCCGTGGCGCCCGGGCAGCTCACGGTGGCGGTCACTCCCGTGCCTCGCAGCTCGTACGAGAGCGCCTCCGTGAACGAGTTCACGAACGCCTTGCTCGCGTAGTACGCCGCCATGAACGGCCCGGGCTGGAACCCGGCCGTCGATCCGATGTTGAGGATGCGTCCGCTCTTTCGCGCGATCATCGCCGGCAGCAGTGCGCGGGTGAGAGAGACCAGCGAGACGACGTTCACCTGGATCATCTCCAGCTCGCGGTCCGCATCGATCTCGGCGAATGCCCCGCTGGTCCCAAAGCCGGCGTTGTTCACGAGGAACGCCACCTCCAGCCCGATGCGGCGCAGATCCTCGAGCACGCGCCCCGGCCCGTCGGCGGACCCGAGGTCGGCCGCGATGACGTGCGCCCGGACGCGATGCTTCCCTTCGAGCTCCTTGGCCAGTGCCTCGAGCCGGTCGCGCCTACGCGCGACCAGGACGACGTCGAACCCGTCGGCTGCGAACAGTTTCGCGTACTCGAGCCCGAGACCGGCCGACGCGCCGGTGATCAGCGCGGCATTCCCGCTGGACATGACGACTCCTCTAGAGCGACCGGACGTCGGTCAGACTCCGCGGGATGGCGATCACTTCGCGCTCAGCCACTTCGCGGAACCCATCGGTGGACGCCGCTCCGGAGAGCACCATCGCTGCGTGCAGCATGCGGTGCGACTTCACCCGCGGGTCCAACTCGTTCGCACCGGGGCCGATCTCACAGCGGGCGCACGGAATCAGCCCGTCGATCACGCCGACGAGTAGCGGATGCCCGCGGCGAAGCGCCGCCATGACGCGCCCGTTGCTGACCACCGCGGCGATGCCCGGGAGCGGTTGCCCCAGCTGCTCGAAGGCGCGCTCCGCTTCGCCGACGGCGGCGGCCAGCGCGCGGGCAGCGGTCTCTGCGTCCAGCTCGTGGTCGTCGAGACGTCCGACGTCGCGCAGCCGCGACAGGAAGGTGAAGAACAGGCCCTCGGCGGCGGAGTCGCCCTTCACCGAGCGCCGCAGATAGTCGGGGAGACCCTTGACGAGCGCGGGCCGGATCGGCGCCAGCGACTCGGGTTGGCCGGCGGTGGCGAACAGCCAGCGCTTGAAGCGGAACGGCAACGTCGTCTGCTCGTTGAACGAGCGCGAAGACGACCCCGCGGTCCCGCTGCAGATCAGCGCTGCCTCGCTCTCCACTCCGTCGGCGACCTTCTCGGGCAAGACGGCCTGCCCGCCGAGCGGCCGCTTGCGCAGCAGCAGATCATCGCTCTGGAAAAAGCCGACGCCAGCGGCACGCTCCGCGGACCCGAGCGAAACGCGGCCCGCGAGCCTTCGCAGCACGCAGCCGAGGAGCGTCGCATCGGATTGATGGGTGGCGAGGAACTCTGCCAAAAAAACTGCCCTCCCTCATTCGCAATGTGCGTCTTGTAGGATCGTAGCGCACCCCTCGAGCGCACGCCAATTGGTCGATCTTTGGACCCCCCTCGGGGCCACGGTAGACTCGCGCCACTTATGGCCGAACCCGGCGACGTCGCTATCGGCATCGACCTGGGGACCAGCTACAGCTGCGTCTCCATCATCGAAAACGCCCAAACCGCCGTGATCCCGAACGAATGGGGCGAGCGCACGCACGCGAGCGTCGTCAGCTTTCTCGAGGACGGCACGGTGCTCGTCGGCAACAGCGCCAAGCGCAACATCATCACCAACGCCGACAACACCGTGTACAGCGCCAAGCGCCTGATCGGCCGCTTCTACTTCTCCGACGAGGTGAAGAAGGCCCAGGCGGTGATGCCGTACAAGATCATCGAGGGCGAGAACAACTCCGTCCGCATCCAGATCCGCGAGAACGTCTACTCGCTGCCCGAGATCTCCGCGCTGGTGCTGAAGGAGATGAAGTCGATCGTCGAAAACTACCTCGGGCACGAAGTGAAGAAGGCGGTGGTCACCGTTCCCGCCTACTTCAACGACAACCAGCGCCAGGCGACCAAGGACGCGGGGCGGATCGCCGGGTTGGAAGTCCTCCGCATTCTCAATGAGCCGACGGCCGCCGCGCTCGCCTACGGCTTCGGCAAGGACATTACGCAGAAGATCGCGGTCTACGACCTGGGCGGCGGCACCTTCGACATCTCCATCCTCGAGATCGGCAAGGACGTCTTCGAGGTGCTCTCCACCGCCGGCGACACGTACCTGGGCGGCGACGACTTCGACGACCGGATCATGACCTGGCTTGCCGAAGGCTTCCTCAAGCAGCACGGGATCGACCTGCGCCTCAACAAGTACTGCCTGCAGATGCTCAAGGAGGCCTCCGAGCGCGCCAAGATCGACGTCGGCCGCGACGGCGTCGCCAAGATCCACGTCGAAGGCATCTGCCAGGATCCGGCGGGCAAGGTGATGGATCTCACCGCCCAGCTGACCGAGGCCGAGTTCAACCGGATGGTGATGGACCTCGTGCAGCGCACGTTCAAGGTCTGCGACGAGGCGCTGCAGAGCGCGAAGATGACCGCGCAGGATCTGGATGCCGTCATCCTCGTGGGCGGGCCGACCCGCCTGCCGATCATCCGCACCTCGGTGAAGCACTACTTCGGCAAGGACGTGATGGCCGGCATCGACCCCGACGAGGTGGTCGCGATGGGCGCCGCCATCCAGGCGAACAGCCTGCTGGAGGCGAAGGGCGAGGGCGCCGGGTCGCACTACCTCCTCGACGTCACGCCGCTCACGCTGCGCGTGGGCACGGTCGGCGGCTACACCGACAAGATCATCGACAAGAACACGCCCATCCCGATCGAGCGGAGCAAGTCGTACACCACCAACCGCGACGGCCAGGAGAAGGTGAAGATCCGCGTCTACCAGGGCGAGTCGAACAAGGCGTTCGACTGCGAGATGCTCGGGGAATTCGAGTTCTCCGGGTTTCGCATCGGCTACCGCGGTGAAGTGCGCATCGAGGTGACGTTCGAGATCGACACCAACGGCATCGTCAGCGTCACCGCCGCCGACGTAGAGACGGGGCAGAAGACCTCCTGCACGATCCGGTTGTCGTCGGGTCTGACCGAGGACATGATCCAGGCCGCCCAGTCGAAGAACGCGCGGACCACCCTCGCGCGCGGTGAGGCCGCCGCCTGATGGATGAGGGATTCGAGATCGAGGCGCAGGCGCTCGCCCAGGTCCTCGACGAGCTGGACTACTTCCAGGTGCTCAAAGTGGCGCAGAGCGCCAGCCCGGGCGAGATCAAGGCCGCGTACTACCGCGAGTCGCGGTCATATCATCCGGACCGCTTCAGCACCCTGCCGCCGAGCGACATGAAGGAGAACATCGGCCGCATCTACAAGCGCATCAACGAGGCCTACGTCTGCCTTCGCGACGACACCAAGCGGACGAAGTACCTCGCCGACGTTCTCGGCCCCGACCGGCAGAAGAAGCTGCGCTTCGTGGAGGCCAGCGAGCAGGAGCTGAAGAAGGAAAAGGAGCAGGAAGTGGGAGCGACGCCGCAGGGCCGCAAGTTCTACATGGCGGGCCTCGCGGACATGGCGGCGCAAAAGTTCTCCTCCGCCGAGCGCAACTTCAAGATGGCGCTCACTTACGAACCCAACAACCCCAACTTCAAGGCGAAGCGGGACGAGGCGGGCAAGCTCATCAAGAACGATATGAGCATCCGGTGAACGCGTTCGACCTGTTCTGTCTGGTCCTCGTCCTCGCCTTCGGCATCTGGGGCGCGTTCCGCGGCCTCCTCCGGCAGATCTTCGGCCTGATCGGATTCGTGGGCGGCATCGTGCTCGCCCGCCTCCTGGCGCAGAGCTTCGGCGACGCGTTCGCGAAGGATCTCGGCCTTCCCGTCGCCGTGGCCACGGCGGCAATGGCCATCGCGCTCTTCCTCGTCGCGGAGATCGCCGCCAAGCTCATCGGCAGGTTCCTGCACAAGCGGATGACCGGCGGCTTCACCAAGACGGTGGAACGCGGCGGCGGCTTTCTCGTCGGCACCGGCAAGGGCCTCCTGGTGGCGTGGGTGTTCGCTTCGCTGATCGCGCTCTTGCGGCCGCACCTGGAGCATCTGGAGACCGAGACTTCCCTCGCAAAGCTCGACCTGCCGCACTCGCACGTGCTTTCGGTGGCCCGCGAGGTGAACCTGATCACCGAGCTGCGCGGTCCCCGCAAGACGTAGCGCCTTCCTGCGCAGGCGGTGCCGGAGAATGACCTATCGTCGAGGGATCGCGATCGCGCGGCGGCGGCGGGTAAATCAAGGTGTGCCGCAGCTCCCGTGAATGAGGCGACGACGCCAGCATTGAACACGAGATACACCCATACCCCATCGTGCTCGAAAATTCCCGCAAGCTCCCCTTGGCAACTGGCACACGCCGATCCTAGCTGGCCTTCGTGCCGCAGGTGAGAACAACGGGAAGGCGAAAGTCAGGGGCGCGTTGTTTGATCTTGAATTGGGGAATAATCCTGACTGCCCGGATCAGCGGGTGGGCCAGATGCATTCGACGTCGATGCGCGTGGCCGGGACGCCGAGCGCGACGTCGCGGGTGGCGAACAGCACGAACTCGGGTGACGGCCCGAGCACCATCTGCCGCATCCAGAGCGAGCCCGCCACGCCGGCAAGCTCTCCGAACAGCTCGGCGTAACGCATCCCCTGCGGCTTGCCGAACCAGTGCGCCACTTTCGCGTCGACGAACTCCGCCGGCCCTTGCTGCAGCTCGTAGACCCCGCCTGCGCCGCCGCCCGCCATGGCCGCGATGTCGTCGTGTGGCGCCCGTCGCGACCCGCTCACCGCGCCTTCGTTGAGCATCCCGAGATCGGCAAAGCCGGAGACCCGATACCAGTCCAGATATGCCGGGCCGGGCAGCCACGGAGCGGCGGCGTGGCGCATCGAGTGCCCGCCCAGGTAGCCGAGAGGTTTGTCCGACTCCATCGCCTGGAAGAACTCCCCAAGATGCCGCTCGTAGTCGGCCGCTCCCTCGCGCGGCCAGTGCCAGAACGTGTACGCGAGCATCCCTGCCTCAGTCGCGCAGCGCTTGCGCGTCGAGCTTCTTCAGGCGCGAGTGCGCGTACCGGCGGTCGATCACCAGCTGCTCCCCGCGCTTCTCCGGCGCGTCGAACATCACGTCGGCGAGGAGCTCCTCCATGATGCTGCGCAGGGCGCGCGCCCCCAGCTTCTTCTCCACCGAGTACTCGACGATGGCCCGCAGCGCGCCTTCCTGCAGCTCCAGCTCCACGCCGTCGATCTGCAGCGCCTCCCGGTACTCCCGCGCAAGCGCATCCGGGGGCTCGGTAAGGATGCGATAGAGCTCCTCCGAGCTCAGCTCCTCGAGCTGGACCTGGACCGGAAGCCGTCCGAGCAGCTCCGCGAGCATCCCGTACTCGATCAGCTCCTTCACCCGCAGACGCGAGGCGCCCATGCGGCGCCCGGAGCTGCCGAAACCAACCTGGCGATCCACCTGCACCTGGTGCAGGTCGGTGAACGTGCCCGCGCAGATAAAGAGGATGTCGCTGGTGTCGACCTGGACGAAGTCGTGCTTGTTCCAGTGCTGGGTCACGTTGAGGGGCACGAAGATCTCGCGCCCTTCGAGAAGCTTGAGCAGGGCCTGCTGCACGCCTTCGCCGCCGATGTCGCGGCTGCCGGCGCCGGTGCGCGCGCTTCCGCTTCGGCGCGCGATCTTGTCGATCTCGTCGATGAAGATGATCCCGCGCTGGGTGGCGTCGATCGAGTGGCCGCTCTTGAAGAGCAATTCCGCCACCATCACCTCGACATCCTTCCCGTAATAGCCGGCCTCGGTATATTCAGTGGCGTCCACGACAGTGAACGGCACCTCGAGCAGGTCGGCGAGCTTGCGAGCCATGTGCGTCTTCCCCGAGCCGGTGGGACCCATAAGCAGCACGTTCGACTTGCGCAGCAGCGTCGCCTTGCCCAGACGCCGCTGCTCGATGCGCTTGAGGTGCTGGTGGGCCGCGGTGGCGACGGAGCGCTTTGCGGCCGCCTGGCCGATCACGTACCGGTCGAGGTGGTCGAAGACCTGCCGCGGAGTGAGGATTTTGATGTCGTCGCGGGCAGGCGGCATGCGCCTCGGCCCGCCGGACGGAGGGAATGAGCGCGTGCGGTCGTCCTTCGGCATGACGAGCAGCATACCGCACCTTTGCGCCCGCACGGGCGGCCGGCTCCCGGGCGCTCCGCGCTTGCGAGGGTCGGATGCGGCACCCAGCTTCCCTTCGGACATCCAGAGGAGACAACCCGATGACGCTTCGGAAATGGATCACTTTCGCTTCCGCGGCCGCGATGCTCGCCAGCGTGGGCGCCTGCAAGGATACCGGCGGAGGCGGCACGAAGACGACGAGCCCTGAGGGCCGCCGCGGCGAAACCTTGCCGAGGGCGCGCGGCGCGGATGCAGGCAGCGACATGACCACGGGCACCGGCACTCCGGCGACCAGCCCGGGCGCCCCGACCAGCCCGACCACTCCGACCAGCCCGAGCTCGACGCCCCCCTCGAGCGACACGAGCGGCAGCAGCTCGGACACGAAACGGTAACGGCTGCATTTCGCAGGCGTCCCCGGGCGCCGTCCCGGTGTGCGGTGGAGCCTCCTCGTAACCGCCGCCGGGACGGCGTCGCAAGCGCCGGACCCGGCCGCGGTCCCCCTGCAGCGCTCAGCCCACTGCTTTTCTGAGGGCAGTCTCCACGCGGGGTAGCGCGGCGTCGATGTCGCGCATCGAGACCGCTCCCACGCTGAGGCGGAACCAGCCGTTCTCGCCGCTCAGGCCGAACGCCTGGAACGGCACCACCGCGAACCCGGCTTCCTCGAGCAGGTACTTGCGGACCTGATCGTTGGTGCGGAACCCGCGCTTCCCGATCAGATCGAACTGGACCGAGAGGTAGATCGCCCCCTGCGGAGGGATGTCGCGCACCGGCAACCCCGATGCGGTCATGCGTGAAAACCCCTCGTGGAGCCGGTCGAGGCGCTGCTGGAGCCTGCCCTTGTGCTCGCGAAGGTAGGCGTCCATCGCGGCGTGGTCGCGCAACAGCTCCGCCGTGGCCACCTGCTCGGCGCGCGGCGCCCAGGCCCCGACGTGGCCGAGGATGTCGCGGATGGCGCCGATCACAGCCCGGGGCCCGATGCACCACCCCACTCGCACTCCGGTGGCGGCGAACGCCTTGGAGATGCCGTCGACGAACACCGTGTATCGGGCCACCTCCGGGAGCGCGCGCACGGGAATCTCGTGGCGGGCGCTGCCGAAGGTCAGCATCCAATAGACCTGATCGTAGAGAAGATAGAGCGGCTTTTCGCCCGCGCGATCGCGCCGGCGGTTCTCGTCCACCACCACCTCGCTGATGCGGACCACCTCTTCCGGCGAGAGGACCGTGCCGGCGGGATTGAGCGGGGTGTTCAACGCGATCAGGCGCGCCGTCTTCAGCACCGGCTTCAGCGACGCGGCCGTGGGAAGAAAGCCGTGCTCGGGCGCCGTCTCCAGCGGCACGCCCCTCGCGCCCACCAGGTGGCAGTAATGGTTGTTGTTCCAGCTCGGCACCGGGTACACGACGGTATCGCCCGGCTCCACCAACGCGCGGTAGGTGGCGTAGATCACCGGCCGCGAGCCTCCTGCGATCACGATGCTCTCCAGCGGCACCTCGATCTGCAGCCGCTCGCGCCAGAACTCGCGCACGGCCTCCCGCAGGCGCAGGACGCCATCGCTGGGAGGGTAGTTCGTCTCGCCCGCGGCCAGCGCGCGCAGGGTTCCGTCGCGGAGGCAGTCGGGAATGGGGAACTCCCGCGAGGAGAAATCTCCGACGGTGAAGTTGGCGATCTTCTGCCCGGCGGTGATCGCGGTGCGGATCTCCGAGGCGATGCGGAGGATCTCCGATCCGATCAGCCCCTTGGCCATGCCGGAGAGGCCGCGGCGAGGGTCCGGGCCCTCGAGGTCGAGCTGCAGCTTCTCCATGGCGCCGCCCATCTACCACAGATTTGTCGGTACAATCGCCGCGGGTGCGGCTCAAAGCGCTGGTGTGGATTCTGCGTTCCGGACCTTCCGGACCTTCCATCCTGCTCCTCGAGCGGCCGCCGCATCGGGGCGGCGGCGAGCATCCCGTCACCGGAAAGGCCGATCCGGGCGAGACCGCGGCGGACTGCGCGGCCCGCGAATCGCTTGAAGAGACCGGCCTGCGCGGCGAGCTCGTCGATCTGGGATACGCGCACCGGTACCGCGGCAGGAAGGCGATGTTCGAGGAGCGTGCCTTTCTCCTCCGCGTCGCAGAGGATGCTGCGCCGGCACTCTCCGACGAGCACGTCGGGTACCGCTGGGCGTCAGCGAAGGACGCGCGCAGCGCCATGCACTGGAACGCGCACGCCAAGGCGCTCGATCTCGCGCTGAAGGCTTTTTAGCCCCTCGCGGGAATTCCGAGCGAGATGGGCACCGGGTCCGCCGGCTCGGAAGCGAGCTGCGCCAGCGACGTGCGCCGGTACACTTCCAGCATCCGATCCTGCCCCACCTTCCAGATCTGGTACATCGTGCAGCCTGCGCTCACGTCGCAGCGGTCCTTGTGGTCGAGGCAGACGTTGAGCTGCACCGGCCCCTCCACCGCCTCGATGACCTCGAGGAAGGAGATGTCCCGGGCAGGCCGCGCGAGCTGGTACCCGCCGTGAGCGCCGCGGCTCGATCGGACGAGGCCCTTCCCCGTCAGGACGTTGAGGATCTTGGCAAGGAACTCGCGGGGAATGTGCAGCGTCACGGAAAGATCCTGCAGCGACGCGATCTTCGCCGCCGGTAGCCCGGCGAGGTGGATCATCGCCCGCAAGCCGTAGTCGATCTTGCGGCTGATCTGCAGGACATGCTGCATGGTAGGGAGATAACCAGCGAGGCAAAGGAGCGTCAACAGAGTGATCGACCTTCACTCCCATACCCTGCACAGCGATGGCGATCGCTCGCCCGCCGAGCTCTTCGCGGAAGCGAAGGCGGCGGGAGTGACGGTCCTGGCCGTCACCGACCACGACACCGTTTACGGGCTGGGGGAATGTCGCGATGCGTCAGAAGCGGTCGGCGTGCGGCTCGTCCCCGGCATCGAGCTCTCATGCGAGCTGCACGGGCGCGAGGTCCACGTCCTCGGTCATCTGATCGACTTCGAATCGCAGGCTCTCGGTCGGCTCGCGACCGACATGCTGGCGGAGCGGCGCGAACGCATGGAGCGCATGGTCGGCCTTGCCCAGGGGATGGGCTTTTCCGGCGTCACCATGGACCGCGTGATCGCCGCGAGCGGCGGCGAGAACCTCGGGCGCCCGCATCTCGCCCGGGCGCTGGTCGACTGCGGACATGCGGAGAGCATCAAGGATGCGTTCGACCGCTTTCTGCACACCAACGGTTCTCTCTGGGTCGATCGCCGCCGCCTACCGGTCCCCGAGGCGATCCGCCTCGTCCACGACGCCGCGGGCACCGCGACCATCGCGCATCCCGGCGCGAACGGAATCTCGCGGCAGGAGCTGCGGGCGCTCGTCGGCGAAGGCCTCGACGGCGTGGAGGCGTGGCACCCCGAGCATCCGCCGAACCAGGCGGAGGCGTTCGTGCGGTGGGCGGAAGAGCTCGGCCTGGTGGTCACCGCCGGCAGCGACTATCACGGCCCCGGCGTTCAGCCGGATCGACATCTCGGGGATCGAACGCTGTCGCCAGAAAGGTTTGCCGCGCTGGAAGATCGGGCTAGGCGCTACGCACCAGAAGGTCGTCGTCCTCCTCGAGCACGATGACGTGCTCGATGGAGAGCGTTCGCGTGTCCTCGGAAATCGAGTAGCGCACGCACACGCGCCCGAGCTGCAGCGTGAGCAGCTGCGGCGCTCCCGCCGCCACCCACGTCGTGCCCGTATTCGCGGGCGTCAGATCTGCCAGTTCGGTGATCTCTTCGATCATCTGGCGCAATCGCTGCTGCATTTCACGCGATAGCTGGCTCAGCTTCTCTGAGGCGGCGGGCGATGCCCGTACCCGGAAGAAGGAGTCCGTCAGCCAGTCGCTCCAGACAGTCGCTCGCACAACGAGGGCTCGTTGTGCAAGAAGGCCGCCACCAGCCCGTTCTCCTCTCAGCGGACGGCAATTCCGATCCGTTCGCCGCCGGATAAGACCGAAAAAAGTGCAGCCCAGCGGTCTGGTTCACCGGAAAAGGTGCCGATTTTCACCTGCCGTCGCGATTCCGGCGGTAAATCTTTCCAAAAGTATATAATTACGACAAATTTCCGCTGCCAAAGGCACCGGCCGCCCACCGGACCAATGGCGCCCAGTAAATCCCGAGGACGAGGACGGGCACTGCCAGGGCGACGAGCAGGCCAGTGTACACCGCAGGCACCGCGAGCGGCCGCTCGTCCACGGCTTCTTCGAGGTACATCGCCTTGATGATGCGCGCGTAATAGAAGAGCGAGACCGCGCTGTTCACCACGCCGATCACCGCCAGCAGCACGTTCCAGAACCCACCGCGCTGCACGAGGGCGGCGAAGATGAGGTACTTGCCGGCGAAGCCCGCGAACGGCGGAATGCCGGTGAGGCTGAAGAGGAAGACGGTCAGCGCGAGCGCCGCGATGGGGGCCTTGCTCCCCAGGCCGCGGAAATCGCCGATGTCCTCGCCGCCGGTCACGCGCGCCACCACGATGATCACCAGGAACGCGCCAACATTCATCAGCACGTAGACCATCAGGTAGACGAGGATGCTCTGCACGCCGGCCGTGCTCGCGGCGGCGAGGCCCATCAGCAGATAGCCGGCGTGGGCGATGGAGCTGTAGGCCAGCATCCGCTTCAGGTTGTTCTGCACGATGGCGGTGAGGTTCCCCAGCGTCATCGTGATGGCGGAGATGATCCCGATGATCGCGGGCCAGGGAAGATCGGTGATCGGCGCGTATCCTCCGCCCGGCATCTGGCGCTCGAAGGCGGCGAAGAAGAAGCGGATGGCCACCGCGAAGCCAGCGGCCTTCGGTCCCACGGAGAGGAACGCCGTGAAGGGCGTGGGTGCTCCCTCGTACACGTCCGGGCACCACATGTGGAACGGGACGCTCGCGATCTTGTACCCCACGCCGGCGAGGACGAAGACCACCGCCACGACCAGAGCGAGCTGCGCTGCCGGCTGTCCGCCGAACGTCTGCGCCATGAAGAGGCGGCTGGTGACGTCGGCGAGCTGCGAGCCGATTCCGCCCGCTCCGGTCACGCGCGTGGTCGCGAAGAGCCCGTAGAGGATGCTCATCCCGTAGAGCATGACGCCCGAGGCGACGCCGCCGTAGATGACGTACTTGAGTGCGGCCTCGTTGGCCTTGCGGTCGGCGCGCCGGAAGCTGGTGAGGACGTAGCTGACCAGTGAGACCGTTTCGACCGACAGGTAGATCATCAGCAGATCGGTAGAGCTCGCCATCAGGAACATGCCGAGCAACAGCGCGAAGAGCAGGGCAATGAACTCCCCCATCCGCGCCACCGAGATCTGCGCGCTCTTGGGAACGATGATCACCGTCAGCACTGCCGCTCCGAGAAAGAGCCAGGCGAAGAACATCCGCAGCGGATCGTGCTGGAGCAGGCCGCCGAAGAGCGGCACATCTCCTCGCGGAGTGACCGCCGTCGCGACCCCGGTGAGCGCCAGCCAGAACAGGGCACCCACGACCAGCGACGGAACCCGCCACTTGCTGCGCCGGACGATCAGGTCCTGCACGAGCATCGCCAGCACCGCGACGGTGAGGACGCTCTCGGGCCAGAAGAAACGCAGCGAGTGGAGGTTGTCCATGACCTATTGCAGCGGAACCAGCAGGGTGCGGAGCGACCCCTGGATCAGGTTGATGATCGCAGCGGGGTAGAAGCCGAAGAGGATGATCAGGGCGCCCAGCGGATAGAGGGTGAGCCGCTCGCGCCAGTTCACGTCGGGCAGCGAGGTGTAGGCCGGGTTGAGCTGGCCCAGCATCATTCGCTGGATCGCCCAGAGGTAGTACGCCGCGGTGATGATCACCGAGAGCGCCGAGATGATGGTCAGCGTCTGCCAGGTGGACAGCGATCCGAGGAAGACGGTGAACTCGCTGACGAAGCCGCATAGTCCCGGTAGCCCGAGCGAGGCAAAGAACGCCAGGCCGAGCAGGCCGGCGTACTCGGGCACCTGCTTGGCCAGACCGCCGAACCCTTCGATGTTGCGGTGGTGGGCGCGGTCGTAGATCACGCCGACGATGAGGAACAGCATCGGGCTGATCAGCCCGTGCGTCCACAGGTTGAGCACCGCTCCGTCGATTCCCTGCTGGGTGAAGGCGCTCATCCCCAACAGGCAGAAGCCCATGTGCGAGACGGAGGAGTAGGCGATCATCCGCTTCAGGTCCTTCTGCGCCAGGCAGACGAACGCGGCGTAGACGATGTTGATGGTGCCGAACACGGCCATCGCGTACGAGGCCCATTTCGTCGCCTGCGGCAGGATGGCGAAGTTGAAGCGGAGGATGCCGTAGATGCCCATCTTGAGGAGCACCCCGGCGAGGATCACCGAGATGGGCGTCGGCGCTTCCACGTGCGCGTCGGGGAGCCAGGTATGGAAGGGGAACATCGGGATCTTCACCGCGAACCCGATGAACAGCGCCACCCACGTGACCTTGATGAAGGACATCCCCAGCACGAGCGGCGCGGAGAGGTATCCGCCGGCCCGGCCCCACTGGGCCATCTTCACCATGTTGAACGTGTGGACGGTGCGGCCGTCGAGCAATTCGGTGGGCCCGTTGTAGTAGAGGCCGATGACGGCGAGGAGGATCAGCACCGAGCCGGCGAGGGTATAGAGGAAGAACTTGATCGCCGCGTACTCCTTGTTGGAGCCGCCCCAGATGCCGATCAGGAAGTACATCGGCAGCAGCATCACTTCCCAGAAGACGTAGAAGAGGAACATGTCCATGGCGACGAACACGCCGATCATCCCGGTCTGCAGGATGAGCAGCAGCGCCATGTAGCCGGGCACTCCGTGCTGCGTAAAGTGGTGCTCGTCGAGGTGCGCGTTGCCCGGCCACCACGGCATGGACGCGATGGTGGCGATGAAGCTGATCAGCGCCGAGAGGATCACCAGCGTGATGGAGATGCCGTCGACGCCGACGAAGTATTCGATGTTGTAGGCGGGGATCCAGCGCACGTGCTGGACGAACTGCAGCCCCGGATTCGAGGGGTCGTACAGCTTCCAGAGCAGGAGCGCGAGCAGAAGCGTCAGCCCGGAGGCGACGAAGGTGATCACGCGGCAGGCCTGGTCCGAGGCCCCCTTTGACAGCGCCCCGCTCGCGCGCAGCCCGAGCACCGGGAGGATCAGAGCCGCTCCGAGGAGCGGCATGAAGGTGATCGAGGTGAGCAGCGCGGAGGTAGTCGGAAGGTTCATGTCGGGTTACCGAATGACGTACTGGATGATGACGAACGCGATGGCGCCGCCGAGAGCGCCGTAGAGGTAGGCCTGGATGTGGCCGGTCTGGATGCGCCGCAGCGCGCGGCCGCTGTTCCAGGTGAGCGAGGCGAGGCCGTTCACGGCGCCGTCGACGATGTACTTGTCGATTCCCGCGTCGACGTAGGCGACGGAACGGCCGAGGAGGCCCATCAGATTGACGAGCCCGTCGATCAGGTTCTGGTCCACCCAGTACATGGCGCGGGAGAAGAGCAGGGCGCCGCGCACGATCGTCACCTGGTACAGCTCGTCGACGTAGTACTTGTTGTAGACGAGCCCCCAGGCGCGCGGGAACGTCGCCTTCAGGCGCGCCGGGATGCTGCTCTTGTTGTCGTTGTAGAGCAGGTACGCGAAGACGAAACCGCCGCCTGCCACCACGACCCCGCCGATGAGCTGGAAGAGCAGCTCGGTCGAATGCGACGCGTGCGCAAATGGCACCAGCTCGGCCGCGGGCAGGCTGGGCGAGAGCCACTGCTCGAGCAGCGGCTCATGGCCGCCCCAGGCCGATGGCCAGCCGAAGATGAAGCCCGCCAGCACCGCCCCCGCCGCCAGGGCGATGAGCACGTACGTCATCGTCTTCGGCGATTCCTGAGGGAGACCTCCGCCGTGGTGGCCGTGATCGTCGTGCACCGCCGCGGCGCCGTGGCTCGCATCGTGCTGGTGCGGCGCGTCGGTCGCCTGCACCTGCGCGACCGCGGCGCCGTGGCTCGGCGCGGCGTCGGCAGCGCCGGCGTGGAGATGCGCGGACATCGCGTGCGGGTCCTCGAGCCGCTCCTTGTCCTCGTGTCCTTCGCCGCCCCGGTACGAACCGGTGAAGGTCATGAAGTACGAGCGGAACATGTAGAAGCTGGTCCCCAGCGCGGCGACCGTTCCCACCAGCCAGATCGCCGGCCCGAGCCATTCGGCCATCAGGCCGCGGGCGGTGAAGGCTTTCCAGAGGATCTCGTCCTTCGAGTAGAAGCCGCTCGCCACCGGGAAACCGGCGATGGCAAGGCAGGCGGCGAGGTAGGTCCAGCGCGTAATCGGCGTGTACTCGCGCAGCCCGCCCATCTTGCGCATGTCCTGCTCGTGGTGGCAGGCGAGGATGACCGAACCGGATGCGAGGAAGAGGCAGGCCTTGAAGAACGCGTGCGTCATCAGGTGGAAGACGCCGGCCCAGTACGCTCCGACTCCCACGCCGATGAACATGAACCCGAGCTGCGAGACGGTGCTGTAGGCGAGCACCTTCTTGATGTCGTACTGGAAGAAGCCGATCGACGCGGCGAAGAGCGCCGTCAGGCAGCCGACCGTCGCCACCACCGTCATCGCCGGCGGGCTGAGGGCGAAGAGGAAGTTGAGCCGCGCCACCATGTAGACGCCCGCCGTCACCATCGTCGCCGCGTGGATGAGGGCGGAGACCGGAGTCGGCCCGGCCATCGCGTCGGGGAGCCAGACGTACAGGGGGATCTGGGCGCTCTTTCCCGCCGCCCCGACGAAGAACAGGATGCAGACCACGGCCAGGACCGGGAAGCCCCAGAAGGTCATCTTCTTGAGGCGCTCGGCCATCCCGCTGGACTCGTCGGCGATCTGGTTGCGCAGCTCGCGGAACTCGACCGTCGGCCCGAGCTTCACGCCGCTCGGCGCCGTCCTGGGCAGGACGGGAGCGACTCCGCGCACGGCTCCGCTCAGGCCCTTCTCGGGCACGTACTTGTTGGTCCCATGGGCCCATGTGCCCGAGAGCGACCAGAAGAGGATGAAGAGACCGATGATGAAGCCGAAATCGCCGAACCGGTTCACCACGAAGGCCTTCATGCCTGCCTTCGCCTTCTCGATGTCCTCGTACCAGAAGGCGATCAGGCCCCAACTACAAAGGCCTACGCCTTCCCAGCCGAAGAACATCACCAGAAAATTAGAACCCATCACCAGGAGCAGCATCGAGAAGACGAACAAGTTCAGCCACATGAAGAACCGCCAGTAGGCCGGTTCGTCCGCCATGTAGCCGACGGAGTAGACGTGGATGAGCGTCGCCACGTGGGTGACGATCATCGTCATCAACATGCCGAGAGGATCGAGGCCGAAGCTGAGGTCGGCCTTCAGCGCCCCCGACTGCCACATCGTCCAGAGGTGGTCCTCGAAGAAGCGCTCGTGTGGGTGAGCGAAGACCATCTTCCAGAACGCCACTTCCGCGACCACGCAGGAGAGCACCATGGCCCCGACCGCGATGGCGTGGACGGCGCCCTTGCCAAACTTTTTCTGCAGCCGCGCCCCGAGGAAGGCGTTGAGCGCGGTCCCGAGCAGCGGAAAGGCCGGGATCAGCCAGAGCCAGCCGACCTGAACCGCGTTCGCGATCGCTTCCTTGTGTTCCATGGTCGCTTGGGCTACTCGCGGAGCAGATCGGTTTCCTGCACGTCGATGGTGCGGAAGGTCTGGTAGATGGCCAAAACGATGGCGAGGCCGATGGCCGCTTCCGCCGCCGCCAGCACGATCACGAAGATGGAGAACACCTGCCCTGTGATCTTGCCGGGCCCTTCCACGTAGTGGTTGAAGGCGATGAAGTTCACGTTGGCGGCGTTGAGGATCAGCTCGACGCCCATCAGGATGCCGACGGCGTTGCGGCGCGTGACCACGGTCACCATCCCCAGGGCGAAGAGGACGGCGCCGACGATGAGAAAGTGAGGTAGACCGATGCTCGTCATTCGAGGACCGCGTCGGATTGTTCCTTGATTTCCTTGCGCGCGATGATCACCGCGCCGACCAGCGCCGCGAGCAGCACCACCGAGGCGACCTCGAACGGCAAAAGGAAGTCGGTGAGGAAGGCCGTGCCCAGCGCCGCGCTCACCGGCTCGTAGGACCGCGAGGGCGCCTCCTTCCAGGGGGTCATCACCGCCATGTACGCGAGGGTGCCGACGGTCGCGGCCGCCAGCGCAGCGCCGATCGGCAGCCCGAGGTGCGCGTTGGTCAGACTCGGGTCGCCGCCGATCTGCTTGGTGAGCATGATGGCGAAGAGGATCAGCACCAGGATCCCGCCGACGTAGATCAGGACCTGCGCCACCGCGGGAAAGTCGGCCCCGAGGAAGACGTAGAGGCCGGCGACGCCGAGGAAGGCGAAGAGCAGCGCCCAGGCGGAGTAGATGATGTTGCGCGAGAATGCGCATCCCGCCGCGCCGGCGATGGTCATCAAGGCGAAGGCGTAGAAGAGAAAATCCGTCAGGTGCACCAGCCCGATGAACTGCCCGGCGGCGTCGAAGAGCAGCGGCGCGACGATGGCGCCGACGAAGTACGCGACGAGGAACAGGACGCCGAACGCCGCGGCGGAGAACACCAGCAGCGAGAGCCCGGAAAGCGGAACGGTGCGGAAGAGGAACCCGTTCAGCCCCCAGATCACGCAGGTGACGGCGACGTACTCGAGCAGCAGGGTGGGTGCGAGGCCGAGGTGCGCGAATCGGTTCAGTACGGCTACGCCGACGATCCCTGCAAGCCCCGCCGCAAGCACGCCGAGACGCACGAGAACTGCGCGTAAATGCGAGGGAACTTCCGGCAAGATGATCCTCCGCCCGAGAGCGCGGTGCACTCTACTTTGGCGGCGGCTTGGTGCCTAGCATGATTTCGTACAGCTTGGCGCGGGTATCCTCGCCGCCGGGAGCGCAGCGGCCCAGGTCGGTCTGGCCCTCGTAGACGATGCCCTTCGTGTAGCCGTCGCAGTCCGGATATTCGCAGTCGCCGCAGTCCGTGCCGGCCATCGCGTCGAGCACCACTTTGTAAAGCTCGTCCTTCGGCAAGGTCTGCGCCAGCGGCGGCCCTTTAGGCTTCTCGGGCTCCTTTGCACTGCCGGGCGCAGGCGCCGGCGCCTCGTGCTTTGGCTCGGCGGCGCCCGGAACGACCCCTGTCTTCAGCGAGACGAGAATGGTCTCCAGCATCGCTTTGGAGTCGGCCCCGCCCGGCGCGCACTTCTCGGTGCTGGTGTCCTTGCCCTGCGCGATCGCGTTGGAATACCCGAAGCAGTCCGGATAGCCGCAATCGCCGCAGTCGGTGCCGGCCATCGCCTCTTCGAGCACTTTCTGCAGCTTCGGCTTGTCTTCCTTGACCTGCAGGGCGCGCGCGGCGAGCTGGCGGCCCATCGCGGCCACATCCAGCCCCGCAGCCTTGGGCTTGCCGTGATCGGCCTTCGCCGTCTCCTCCTTCGAGGGAAACGGGGGCGGCGGAGCATCCCAGGCCTTGATCAGCTTGCGGGTGATCTCCCCGAGCTGCTGGCGCGGAAAGGCCTCCGCGCCTTTCGGCGGCTTGTAGGGAACCGCCGGCACCAGCGGATCGGGCACGAAGCGCAGCGTGAGGTTGTTGAAGTGCATCACCGCGCCTTCGAACTCGCGCGTGTGCTGGATGGCGCCGGTCGGACAGGGCTCGACGCAGAGCCCGCAGTACATGCACTTGCCGATGTCGATGTCGAACCGCTCCATCCGGAGCTTGGGCGTAATCTTTCCGTCGCCCTTGAGGATGTCGATGTTGATGACCTGAATCGGGCACGCGCGCTCGCAGGCCTGGCACGCCGTGCAGATGTCCATGTCCACTTCCAGGAAACCGCGGTAGCGCGCCGGGATCGTATGGTGCACGGGCACCGACATCCGGTCCGGGTACTGCGAGGTGATCGGCTTCCGGAACATGTAGCTGAGCGTGACGCTCATGCCCTCCCAGAAGCTCTTCGCCGTGTCGCGGACGTTCTTCACGTACGCGCCGAGGGCGCCGGGAGTCTGTGGGGGAGGGAGCAGGGTCTCAGCCATCTCGGGTCACCAGTTGGAGGTGAAGTCGAACTTGTCGCCGGTGTCGCGAAGGTTGTGGGCCACGCGCTGGACGAACATGATCACGGCCACCGCCGCCGCTCCCGCGAGCAGGAAGTGCATGGCCATTCCGACGGCCGGCGCGGCCCGGACGATCAGCATCCACCCGGCCACGAAGAGCACCCCGACGAAGCTGGCCGGCACCAGGTACTTCCAGCACATGTTCATCATCTGATCGACGCGGATGCGCGGCAACGTCCAGCGCAGCCACATCACCACGAAGACGAAGAACAGCGTCTTGCCGGCAAACACCAGGACCGAGGCCACCTCGGCGAAGAAGGCCGTCCAGCCGGTGAGCGCGTCGAGCCGCTCGGCGGGGAAGAACGGCACCTGCCAGCCGCCCATGAACATGGTGACGGCCAGCGCCGACATCACCCAGAGGTTTCCCCACTCCACGAGGAAGAAGTAGGAGAACCGCATCCCCGAGTACTCGGTGTTGTAGCCGGAGACCAGCTCCGATTCGGCCTCCGGCAGGTCGAACGGCGTCCGGTTGCCCTCCGCCAGCGCGCTGATGAAGAAGATGAAAAAGCCGGCGGTCGCGGCCGGGTTGTCGAAGATGAACCACTGCCAGGGCCAAGGCCCCTGGGCGCGGATGATGCCCTGCGTGGACATGGTGCCCGCGAGCAGCACCGGGATCATCAGCGCCATCCCGGCGGGGATCTCGTAGGAGATGATCTGCGCGGCGCTGCGGATGGCGCCGAAGAGGCTCCACTTCGAGTTGGAGCTCCAGCCCGACATGATGATCCCCACCACGATCAGCGCGGTGACGGCGAGGATGTAGAAGATCCCGATGTTCATGTCGGCGATGACCAGCCGGTGGCTGAAGGGCAGCGCCACGAACACGCAGGCGAACCCGACCATCATGAAGTAGGGCGCCGCCCGGAAGAGCACGTTGTCCGCTTCGGCCGGGATCAGGTCTTCCTTGAAGAGCAACTTCACCGCGTCCGCGATCCACTGCAGGAACCCGGCCGGGCCGACGCGGTTCGGTCCTACGCGGCTCTGCATCCGAGCGGCGATGCGCCGCTCGGCCCAGGAGAAGATCCCGCCGGTGATGGCGGCGAAGTTGATCACGATGAACGAGAACAGCCCCATGAAGCCGACGTAGACGAACTGCGTCCAGGGCCAGGTCGCGGGGTCGTATCCCCACCCGCGGATCAGGTTGTCGATGAACCCCTGCATCTAGCGATCGATCTCCGGTGCGACGACGTCGAGGGAAGCGATCAGCGCCACCAGGTCGGCGATCATCAGGCCGCGGGAGAGCGCGTCGATGATGCCCATGGCGGTGAAGCTGCCGGTCCGGATCTTCACCCGGTGCGCGTTCTCGCCCGGGCCGGCGACCACGTAGTACTGCATGTCGCCGCGCGCGCTCTCGATGCGGCTGTACGCCTCGGTGCCCTCCGGGATTTTGATCTTGCGCGGCACCTTCCCCATGATCTGGCTGTCCTTGGGGAGCTGGGCCAGCGCCTGGCGGAGGATGCGGCAGCTCTGGCGCATCTCCTCCACGCGGCACCAGAAGCGGTCCCAGGCATCGCCCATCGTTCCGACTTCGCCCTTGCCCACCGGCACGTCGAACTGGAAGTCCGGATAGACCGAGTAGGGCAGGGCCTTGCGCACGTCGAAGCTCAGACCGCACGCGCGCAGGTTGGGACCCACCAGGCAGTAGTCGATGGCCATCTGAGCGGGGATGGGCGCGAGATGCGCCAGCCGCTTGATGAAGATCTCGTTGTAGGTGATCAGCCGGTTGAACTCGTCGAGGATCTTCTCGAAGTGGTCGAGGAAGGTCGAGACCTTGTCCTCGTACCCGCTGGGCAGGTCGAAGGCGACCCCCCCGATGCGCAGGTAGTTGTAGGTCAGCCGCGCGCCACAAAGCTCCTCGAGCAGATCGTTGATGAACTCGCGCTCGCGCAGCGCGTACGGGAAGGGCGTCACCGCGCCGATGTCCATCGCCATGGTGCCGACGGAGATCAGGTGGCTGGAGATGCGGTTCAGCTCGCAGGCGATCACCCGGCAATACTCGGCGCGCCTGGGGATCTGCATGCCGAGCAGGCGTTCCACCGCCATGGCCCAGCCCTGATTGGCGAACATGGCGGCGATGTAGTCGACGCGGTCGGTGTAGGGCATGTATCCGTTGTACGTGCAGCGCTCGCCGATCTTCTCCAGGCTGCGGTGCAGGTACCCGACCTCGGGGATGGCGCGCTTCATCACCTCGCCATCGGTCTGGACGAGGAAGTTGATCACGCCGTGGGTGCTCGGATGCTGCGGCCCCATGTTGAGCAGCATGTCCCCGCTGATCTCGATGCGGCGGAGAACCTCCTTGTTCTCCATGTCCATCGTGGGGACTTCGAGGGGCTTGCTCACTGCGGCAGCTCCTTCTTCGAGGCCGCGGCGGCTTCAGCGGCCTTCTTCTTCAGCTCGTCGAGGCGGACGTAGCCTTCCAGCGAGTTGTCGCGCGTGGTGGTGATGTTGTGCCACTGCGCCTGCTCCGCGTAGTCCTTCCGCAGCGGGTTTCCCACCCAGTCGTCCGGCATCATGATCCGGCGCAGGTCGGGATGTCCGGTGAACTGGACCCCCATCAGGTCGTACTGCTCGCGCTCGAGCCAGTCGGCGGACTTCCAGAGCGATTCGATGCTGGCGATCTCCGGCTTTGCCCGATCGAGCTGCACCTTGAGGACGAAGGCGTGCCTCCTCCGGTAGCTCCAGAGGTGGTAGACGACCTCGATCTGGTTCCTCTTCGGCCAGTCGATGGTGGAGAGGTTCATCAGGCAGTCGAAGGCCAGGGCCTCGTCCTCCTTCGCGTACCGGCAGATCTCCACGATGTCCGCCGCCTGCACCACGAGGAACGGGTCCTTGTTCGCGGGGGAAAGTGCGCCAATGCGCTCACCGAACTTGCCGGCGAGGCGCTGCTGAATCTCTTCGAACGTCATCTAGGCGGTCACCTTGTAGTCGACGCCCAGGGAGGGCTGACCCTGGCCGACCTTCTGGCGCGCGCTGAACCACCGCTCGCGGACGATCTTGTCCTGCACCCGCATCAGGCCTTCGGTCAGCGCCTCGGGACGGGGCGGGCAGCCGGGTACGTAGATGTCCACCGGCACGAGCTTGTCGACGCCCTTGCAGACCGAGTAGGCGTACTGGAAGAGGCCGCCGCAGGAGGCGCAGGAGCCCATGGAGATGACGTACTTCGGCTCGGCCATCTGCTCGTAGAGCAGGCGGCAGCGCTCGGCCATCTTGTAGGTCAGGGTTCCGGCGACGATCATCAGGTCGCTCTGGCGCGGCGTCGCCCGGGGGACGGATCCGAATCGGTCGATGTCCGCCCGCGGACCGCCGGTCTGCATCAGCTCGATCCCGCAGCAGGCGAGCCCGAAGAGCAGGTAGAAGATGCTGCTCTTGCGCGCCAGGTTGATGATCTCGTCGATGAACGAGGTCTTGCTGGTGATGATGGAACCGAAGTCCTGCTGGTAATCCCTGGCCATCTCTACGCCGCCTTCTTTTCGTCTTTGCCCTGGAGGGGCTTCTGCTTCTGGTCCCGGATCGACTGCAGCACGTCCTGCTTCAGCCCCTTCACCCACTCCAGATCGCCCATGGCCCACACGTAGGCGAGGCCCACGGCCAGGATGGCGACGAAGACGAAGATCTCGATGAAGGCGAGCAGCCCCTGGCCCTTCTCGATGAACGCCTTGTAGACCGACGCCACGGGGAACATGAACGCGATCTCCACCTCGAAGATCACGAACACCAGCGCGATCAGGTAGAAGCGCGGATTGAAATTGAACCAGGCGTGGCCGATGGGCTTTTCGCCGCACTCATAGATCATCGACTTCTCTCGCGTGGGCGCATGCGGGCGCAGGAAGCGCCCAGCGACCAGCGAGCCGAGGACGAACAGGACCGCCGTGGCGGAGAAAAGCAGAACGTTGGCGAAATGGAAGGGCATCCGCTCCTCGAAAAACCCGCGAATTTCGAGGGGCAGAGTCTACGGCCGAAGGGGTCCAAGTCAAGCGTGCTGGCCGCTCCAGTCGAGTGGGAACGGCTGGTGTCCGGCGGTGCGGCAATCAGCCGCGGAGTCGAGCCGCCGGGCAAGCGGTGGGGGTCGGGGTGTGCCCGACTGCGTTCCCTGGAGCGGTCTGGAGTCCGGCAGCGACGTTGACCTCCAAATGGGCATGGTCCCTGGACTTTGGTCGCCGCGCTCCCCTGTGGCAAGCTGTCGCGAGTCCGAGGGGAGAAGCATGGGCCGCCGCGTCGTTCCACGACTTGCGCTCGCCGCAGTGTGCCTGGCCGCGCTCGTCGCGTGCGTAGTGAACCTGAGCTTCGACATGGACCAGCCCGGGCTGGCGCTCCAGACCGGGGGTGCCGGGCCCGTCTCGCAGTGGACGCTGGTCGACCTCGGCAGCAATAGCGACGTCCGCGCGCACCAGAGCGATATCCAAAGCCTCGATATGGAATCCGTGGACGTCACCGTCACGTCGGTCAATACGGCCAACAACCTGGCCACGATGCTTTTCGGCACAGTCTCGCTCCGTAAGGTCCTCGACGATGCCTCGACTGAAGTGAAGATAGGCGATCTACAGGCCTTTCAGGCCGTGAAGAACGAGCACCGCCGCATCAGCGGCAACCCGGCGCTCGACGCCTTCCTCCTCGAGCGCCTGCACGATGGCGGCAAGTTCTACCTCCTGATCAGCGGGACGACGGACGGCCGGACGGACCTGGTGCTGGACGTCGTCCTGCACGCCTCGATGGGGTACAACACCGGTCTGTTCTGAGACGCGGGGAGCGGCCGGGCAGCCTGCCTAACCGCGTTGACACGCCCTAGTTTTTCAGCGTGGCCATCCTGCAGGCGCTGATCAGCTATCTGGGCAAGTCGGCGGGCAAGGCTCTGAACGCCATCTTCGGCTGGGCCGTCCTGGCATTGTTCGGCACCACCTCCGCGAAGGAACAAACGCTGCTTTCGGCGGTGGTCGCGGCTGCCGCGGCATGGCCCATCCTGCTGCTCGGCGTGATCGTTCCCAAGATCGCGCTGCTCATCGTCGCATTCGTTCCGATGGGCAAGTCGGTGCCGAGCTTCTGGCTGCGACTGATCTGGATCGCGCTCGCCGTCCTGGTGCCCATCGTCGTCGGCAGCGTGGTGGCGAAGCGCGGCTCGCAGGAGACGATGCCGGAGCCGGGCTGGAAGAAGTTCCTGCGCGGCTTTCCGGTCACGCTCGCGCTCGCCTGCGCCTTCCTGCTCATGCTGGTGGTCGCGCCGATCCTGCGCATTGCCACGGTGATCCGCCGCCGCGAGATCGTGCGCATTCCGGCAGTGATGGACAAAGGGATCACGGCGCTGACGATGGCGGCCTTGGCCGACACGCTGGAGCGTCACGGCATCGCGCTGCGCTCGGCGAAGGCGCCCTGGTACCAGACGGCACCGGCGAAGATCCTGCTCAAGATCGGCGGGCGCCCGTTCGCGGCGATGGCCAGCGAGCACGTCGAATACCGGCGCAATCCGCAGCTCGAGCTGACGGTCCTGCCCAACGAGACCATCCTGCGCGGCGTCCCCGTGTTGGTCGGCCAGGCGCGGGCCCTCTGCACGGAGGTGTACGGACCGCGGCCGATCATCCAGACCTTCGACGCGGGCGCGCGCGAGCTGGAGTGGCACGCGAAGCGGGTATGGGCCATCTACCTCGAGCAGCCGGACGCGCACGAGCGATCCGACGTGCTCGAGCATCGCGTGACGGAGCTCTCGGCGCAGCTGTCGCGCCTCAACCTGCCCTGGGACGAGTGGCAGATCATCTACCGCCTGCTCCTGCAGGTGGACCGCGCCGTGCACGGCGACGAGCCGCTGCTCGAGCACGCACAACGAGTGGAGGAGAGGGACATGGCGGACGAGAAGGCGCTGCCTGCGCCGCGCAACATCGAGAAGCTCCCCGCACGACGACAGGGGTTGCAGACAACGGTTCCCATGTCGGTCGAGGGGATGTCGAACCGCGAGCTGATCGGGCACGTGATCGAAAACGCGACCCAGCTCGCCAAGAAAGAGATCGAGCTGGCCAAGTCCGAGCTGCGCGCCGACGTGAAGAAGGAAGTGGCGATGGTGAAGGGGCTCGGCGTGGCCGGCCTCTGCGCGATCTGGGCGGTGAGCCTGATGCTCGTCGCCATCGCGCTCGCTCTCGGGAACGTCATTCCGGAGTGGGCGGCGGCGCTGATCGTCGCCGGCGTGGTGCTCGCGGTAGGGACGGTGGCCGGCCTGGTCGGGTGGGGAAAGCGGGTCAAGAAGCCGCTGGAGGCGACGCGGCGCAGCCTCAAGGAGGACGCACTGTGGGCGAAGGAACGTCTGGCGTGAAAGAGGGGAACGGCGCGGCGTCCGCTGCTCAGGAGCGCGCTCCACGGGAGATCGAGCGCGATATCGAGCAGCTGCGCACGCGCCTCGACCGCTCGCTGGCGGAGTTGGATCGGCGCCGCCACGAGCTGATGAACGTGAAGCTGCAGATGCGCAAGCATCCGGTGGTCTTCATCGGTGCCGGCGCGGTGGTGGTGCTGCTGCTGGGAGGAGTCGGGTTCGCGATCTACCGCTCGCACAAGCGGGAGGAGATCCCCCAGAAGGCGAAGCGGCTGCGGATTGCCATCGGGCGCGCGGTGGACGAGCCGCACAAGGTGGCGCGCGGCGACGCGCCGGTCTGGGAGAAGATCGTCGCCGCCGTGGGGACCACCATCGCGGTGAGCCTGACGAAGAAGATCATCGAGCGGACCTGGAACGAAACAGTCCAGCCGTCACGCAGCCGCTGATCTCCTGCGCGAGGGGATGCGTACCGTTCCGATCCTGATCGCCGCGCACGTCTGCTCGATGCTCGGGTTCTCCACGTTCGCGGCGCTGCTCCCGCAGCTTCGCGACGAGTGGTCGCTCAGCAACGCGCAGGCGGGCATCGTGGGCGGGGTGTTCTTTGGCGGGTACATCGCCTCGGTCTCGTACTGGACCGCGCTGACGGATCGGGGCGATGGGCGGAGGGTCTACGCCGTGGGCAGTCTCGTCGCTGCCGCCGCCAGCGCGGGTTTCGGGTGGCTCGCGAGAGGATTTGCCAGCGCGCTCCTTTTCCAGGCGCTGCTGGGCGTCGGGATCGCCGGCACGTACATGCCCGGGCTGCGGCTGCTCTCGGACCGGATCTCCGGATCGAAGCAGAGCCGATCCATCGCCTTCTACACGGCGTCCTTCGGCCTCGGAACGGCGCTGTCGCTGGCGCTGGCGGGCGCCGTCGCATCGCGCGCCGGCTGGAAGGCGGCGTTCCTGGTCGCCGCCGTGGGACCGCTGATCGCCGGCACTCTGGTGGTCGCGCTCCTGACTCCGCTCCAGCAGGCGGGAGCGCCGGGGCGATCGATGGCGTTGATCCCGTTTGCCTCGTGGGGACCCATCCTGCGGCAGCGAGAGGTGGCCGGGTACATCGTCGGCTATGCGGTGCATTGCCTGGAGCTGTTCGGGTCCCGCAGCTGGATGGTCGCTTTCCTCACCTTCTGCGCCGGCTTGCGCGCGGGCGGGCCAGGATTTCCCTGGAGCGCCCAGTCGATCGCCGCCGTCGTCAATCTCATGGCGGTGCCGGCGTCGATCGCGGGAAACGAGATCGCGCTGCAGGTGGGTCGCCGCAAATGGATCCTGCTGGCGATGGCCGCGTCGGGCGCAAGCGGAATCGTGCTCGGGTTTTCGGCCCGCTGGCACTGGATCGTGGTGCTGGCGATCCTGGCGGCGTACTCGATGATGGTGATGGCGGAGTCGGCGACGCTCACGGCGGGGCTCGTCGCGGCGTCTCCGCCGGAGCTGCGCGGCTCGGCGATGGGCCTCTATTCGCTCGCCGGATTCGGCGGCGGGATGCTCGGTCCGGTGATCTTCGGCGCTGCGCTCGACGTCGCGGGTGGCGCCGCGAGCACCACGGCCTGGGTCGTCGCATATGCGGCGATCGGCAGCGGCTGCCTCGCGGCCCCCGTGGTGGCGCGCTGGTTCGCTCGAAACTAACCCTGGGCCCGGTCTTCGAGCAGTAGCGTCTTGATGTCGTTGAGCAAGACCTGCGTCTGCAGAAACGACGTGCTGTAGATCTCCCGCACCGAGCCGCGCCGATCGATGAGGAACACCTTCAGCACGTGCGAGAGCGAGCCGGTGCCCGCGCGCGGCATCCACACATCCTGACCGAGGCCGCGCAGGAGCGGCTCGGTCTCGCTGCGCGAGCGGGTGGTGAGGAAGTGCCATGGCACTCCGCCGCCGCCCGACACGAATCCGCGGCGGTACGCGCGCATGACCGCGGGGGTGTCGTGATCCGGATCGAAGCTGAGGCTGACGAAGCGCAGCTCCGGAACCAATCCGGGCTGCTCGTCGATGCGCTCCTTCAGCTCTTTCATTCGATGCGTTGCGAGCGGACAGCCCATCCCGTCGGTGCACTTCGTGTAGATGAGGCTCAGGACCGTCACCTTGCCGGTGGTGAACTGCGAGAACGGCCGGGCCTTGCCTTGCGCATCGAGGACTGTCCCCGCAGGCGCGGAGATGATGTGCTGCAGCTTGTACGTACCCGGCGCAGGAGGCGCGAAGTCCTGCGCCAGCGCCGCCGCCGAGGCAAGCAGCAGAGCCAGGGGGCCTGGTGTCTTCATCATTGGGAGTCGAATGCCGTCTTCAACGCCTTCGACCCGAGCTTCATGTGGTGGGCGCGCCCGAGCTTCTGCTGGAGGAAGTCGACTTCGAACGCCTGGGTCAGCTCCTTGCCGTCCCACTTGAACCCGCGGAGGAACTGCTCGTTGTCGGCGCCCTTCTTGTCCCAGTTCGCGAGCAGCGACGAGGTGATATAGACGCGCTTGCCGTCCCAGCTCTGCGAGATCATGTTCACCTGCTTCCCCGTCGCCTTCTCGTAGGCCTGGACCGGCTTCTCCGGATTGCTGAGGTCGAAGTACCGGGTCTTGCCGTCCATGAATGTGTTGACCCAGAGCCCCTTTCCGTCCGCGCTGATGCTGATGTCCACCGGCAAGGGGATCTTCGCCGGATCACCGATGTCGGCGACGGCCTGCCCCTGCCAGTTGCCGCTCGCATCCTGCTTGATGAGCCAGAGCTTGGAGGTGAGCGCGGCGGCGGTGACGGCCCAGTTGTCCTGGGGATTGAGCGACCAGCGGATCTCCAGGGGCGCTCCCGGCACGGCGAGGATCTTCGTCGGTTTCATCGCCTTGAAGTCCCAGAGGGCCATCGTGCTTCCAAAGTGCTTCATCGCCTCCTGGTCTTTCACCAGCGTGCCGAAGTCCATCATGTAGTTCTTCTGTCCCGTGAAGCTCGAGGTGAGCATCACGTTCTTCTTGGGATTGATCGCGATGTCGTAGCCATAGCCGTCCCCACCTCCCTCGGTCGGCATCGGGTACTTGGCGATCAGCTTGCCGTTGTTGTTGTAGAGCGCCATCCCCGTCACACCGCCCTGATCCTTGGAGTTGGAGAGCGCCTGGATCAGCATGCGCCCCGGCAGCGCATAGAAGGTGTGCGGCCCGACATATCCGGTCTTGGCCGGCAGATCGGAGATGGTCTTCACCAGTCGCGGCTTCGCCGGATTCTTCGAGATGTCGAACACGTAGATCTTGCTGTCATCGAGCCCACCGGCCCAGAGGAACCGCCGGTCGTCGGTCAGGCCCATGTGATGCGCTTCACCGCGCGCAGCCACCGAAGCGCTCGAGATGACCTTGCCGTAGCTGCTCGACCGCGGATTGACGTCCACGGTGACGAGCTTGTCCGACCCGTCACCGAGCCCCTCGATCCCCAGGGCCCAGACGTACACGTAGTCCTCTTGTCCTTTGATCAGGTTCCCGACGTAAGGCGAGTTGCAGGTCTCGTCCGCGACGGCGATCGAGCTCGCGCCGATCACGAACACCACGATCCAGAAATAGCGGGCCATGCGCTCATCCCCTTTCCAAGCGCCCCTGCCGTGCTGCTCCTGGGTGCGCGCGCTGTCAAGACGCGGGCCGTCGAGGCCTTTGCACAGGGCATTTCCTTTCCTCGGTACTGCCACGCATTTCGCTGCCGGCAGACACTGGTTATAGGATGGCCAGAGCGCTGGGGGGCGCATGCAGCATCCTCTGCAAATCGTTCTGGTGGTCGACGACCACAGGGATACGGCCGAGATGATCGCGGAGTTCCTCCGCGAAGTCGGATTCGATTCCCATACCGCAAACACCGGCTTGGATGCCTTGCGCATCTACGACGCGCTGCGGCCCGCCTTGATCATCACCGACGAGTCCCTTGCCGGGACCATCGCGGGCTCGGAGCTTGTCCGCGTCCTCCGGCGCAAGTACGGCCCGGCGGTCGGCCGCGCTCTGTTTCTCACTGGGGCGCCTGACACGGTGAGCTCGCTGCCGACGGACGTCGTACTGGAGAAGCCGGTGGATCTGGAGACCTTGATCGCTGCGGTCCGGTCGATCCTCGGCGGCCCGCCCGCCGCGCGCGAATCGGGAGCGGCTGCCTCGGCTCGTCGTTGATTCGGGACAGAGTGCTTCTAGATTGGCGAGCGGAGGTCTGACCGAGGACCGTTCGTGGCTACAAGAAAGGGCGAGCGACTACCGAGGGCGCATGGACCGAAAAGAATTGATCGCGGAGATCAAGTTGTTGAATCGACTTCTCGATGAGGCACACAACCGCGCTGTTGCTCAGTTTGCCTTGATCGACAAGCTCACGGCAGCGAGCCTCCATGTTCAGGGTCTCTTGAAGAAGCTCGCGCTGGAAGGCTCGGGCGCCGCCAAGAGGCGACGCAATAAGGGCTAGAGCCAAGCCGTGCCGCCGGTGACGGCCCCGCGCCAACTACATGTACAGGCCGCCGTTCACGCGGAGCACTTCCCCAGTAATGAACCCCGCCCGGTCCGACGCCAGGAACGCGATCGCCTCCGCCACCTCCCGCGCCGTCCCCGCGCGCCCCAGCGACGCTCCCTCTGCCATCGCCTTCTTCGCCGCCTCCGGCAGTTCCTTCGTCATGTCCGTCTCGATCCACCCCGGACTGACCGCATTGACCCGGATGTTCCGGCTGCCCAGCTCCCGCGCCAGCGACTTGGTGAACCCGATCAGCCCCGCCTTGGCCATCGAGTACACCGTCTGCCCCGCGTTCCCCTGCTCGCCGACGACGCTGGTCAGGTTCACGATGCTCCCCGACCGCTGCCTCATCATGGGGCGCACCGCCGCCTTGCACAGGTGGAAAACGCTGGCCAGGTCGACGTCGAGCATCCGCCTCAGGTCGTCGGCCTTGTAGCGCATGATCAGGCCGTCGATGGAGATACCCGCGTTGTTCACCAGCACGTGCAGCCCGCCGAGCTTCTCCACCGTGTCGTCGATGGCCTTCGCGCACGCCTCGGGGTTCGCCACGTCGAACTTCAGCAGTTGGATCGCGGCCGCCCCGGCTCGCTCGCACTCCGCTCTCGCTTCGTTCGCCGCCGTGTCGTTCCCCGCGTAGGCGATCGCCACTTTCGCGCCGCCCTCCGCGAGCCGCACTGCCGCGGCGCGACCGATCCCGCGCGATGCGCCGGTCACGAGCGCCACTTTGTTCTCGAAGTCCTTGGGCATGGGGCGCCTCATAGCAGAAATGAACACTCCCGCTGCGATCCGGGCGGCCGAATGCATGCCCGAGGACCATCGGGCGCTGACCGCTTGCACTCCTCCGGGCTTCGCGGTACGTGCGACCACGGACGCGAGGAGCGCCATGTAATCGCGGATTTGGGGGATGGGACGGCGGCGAGGCGGATGGAAATTCTGAATGTCCTGGTAGTCGAAGACGACGCCGATCTCAGGTTTTTGATCGGCGACATCTTTCGTGACGTCGGTTGTTCGGTTCGCGATGCCGAGCATGGCCAGCAAGCCCTCGACGTGCTGGAGGGGTGGCGGCCCGACGTGATCGTGCTCGACGTCGCCATGCCCGTGATGGACGGGTTCACGTTCCTCGCGCAAAAACGGCAGGTTCCTGACCTGACCGACATTCCGGTCGTCGTCGTCAGCGCGACCGCGCGGGGGCCCATCGACGGGGTCGAATACGTGCTCGCCAAGCCGGTGGACGCGAACCAGCTGCTCCTGGCGGTAAAGCAGCTCGCCGCCTGAACCACCTCCAGAGATGCATTGCGGCATCCGCCGCGCTCTGGTACGTCGCCTCCGGCAAATGCACATCGGCGTGATCGGCCTCGGCGCCATCGGCGGCGTCACTGCGCAACGACTGCTGGGGGCCGGGCTCGACGTCGCGCTCGCGGCGGGCCGGCACGCGGCCGAGATGGCCGACAAGTTCCCCCAGGCTCGAATCGGCGCGACCCTTCCCGGATCCGACCCATACGGACTGATCCTGCTTTGCGTCCGCAGCCCGGAGATCGAGACGGCGCTGACCCCCGCCGTGCCCCTCCTCAAGCCGGACGGAGCGGTCGTCTGCCTGCAGAACGGCTTTCCCGAGGAGCGCGTCGCGAAGCTCGTCGGCATGCAGCGCGTGCTGGGCGCCGTCATCGGGTGGTCCGCCACGATGACCGAGCCCGGCGAGTACGTCGTGACGGGAGGGGGCAAGTTCACCCTGGGCGGCGCCTCCCCGCGCCTCGAGCATGCGCGCCTCGTGCTCCAGCACGCCTTCCCGGTGCGCGTCACGAACAACCTCCAGGGCGCGCGCTGGAGCAAGCTGGCGATGAACTGCGCCATGTCGACGCTGGGCGCCGTCAGCGGACTCTCCCTCGGCGAGCTCGCTGCGCGCCGCGAGGTCCGCTCGCTCGCGCTGCGCGTCATCGCCGAAGTCGTCCACGCCGCCCAGGCGCGCTCTGTCCGGATGGAGCCCATCGCCGGCATCCGGCCCGACGCGTTGGTGAAGCTTCCGGCGCCCGTGGCGCACGCCTCGATCTGGCTCGCGGCGCAGCTCCGGCCGTCGCAGAAGTCCGGGATGATCGCCCGCCTGCAGCAGGGCCGTCCCTCCGGCGTGGAGGACCTGAACGCGCTGATCGACGGTTCCCTGAACCGCGCGCTCGTGCGGCAAGTGCAAGAGATTGAAAAGGGCCAACGTCGCATCTCGCCGCAGAACCTGGCGGAGCTTTCGTGAAAGGCTGGCGCGGCGCGTACGTCGCCGCGGCCGTGCTCGTCGTCGCCTACCACTACCGCCTGGCGCTCCCCGGCATCGCGCTGATCAACAACGACTTCCGCAGCCTCTTCATCCCCCTGCGCGCCTGCCTGCAGAACACGCTGCGCGAAGGTTCCTGGCCGTTCTGGCAGCGGGGCATGTTCCTCGGCTATCCGATCCTCGGCGACATCCAGTTCCAGCTCTTCAATCCTTTCACCTGGCTGACGCTGCCGCTGCACCCGGCGCGCGGCATCACGGTGCAGTCGCTGATCGAGCTTTGTCTCTGCAGCGCCGGGATGGCCTTCTGGATGAAGCAGCGCGGCCTGAAAGCGACAGAGGCCGTGTTCGCCGGCGCCGCATTCGCGCTCTGCCTCAAGCAGACGGTCCACCTGCATCACTGGACGTTCGCTTCCTCGACCTGCGCCTGGCCCTGGATGCTGGCCGGCCTCGACGGCTTCGCCGCCACAGGCCGCGCCCGCTTCGCCGTGCTGACGGCGCTCGCCACCGCGGGAACCTGGATCGGGAGCTCGCCGCAGATGGCGTACTTCGGCACCGGCCTCGCCTTCCTCTATGCGCTGGCGCTCGCTCCGGAGCTCCTCCGCCGCAGCCGCGAGCACGCCGCGGTCGGTCTCTGTGCAATTCCCATCGGCGTCGCCTTGGCCGCGCCGCTGCTGCTCCCGGTCCACGAGATGAACGCGCTCGGTCCCCGCGGCGCCGGCGTGACCTACCGATTCGCCGCTTCCTGGAGCTGGCCGGATCGCTCCGTGTGGACGGCGATGCTGCTGCCGCGCGCCTGGGGAGGGCGCCCCGATTTTCGCGGCCCGATGAACTACTGGGAGCTTCAGGGCTACCTGGGCCTGCTTCCCATGGCGCTGCTCTTTGCCACTCCGTTGCGCCAGCGCCGCAACTGGCTGCTGCTCGCCGTCGCCCTTCTCGGTGTCTGGGTCTCCTTCGGCGAACATGCCTGGCTCGATCTGCACCGCTTCGCCGTCCGCTGGGCGCCGGGATACGGCGGCTTTCGCAATCCGACCCGCGCGCTGATGCTGACCGCGTTCTGCGTCGCGGCCCTCGCCGCCGAAGGCCTGGACCGCCTGCGCGAGCAGCCGCGCGCCAGATGGCTGGTGCTCGCCGGGCTCGGCATCGTCGGCATCTGCGTCGCGCTCGCCGCGGCCTTTCCCGCCGGCTACTTCATCCAGGGCTTGCGCGACGACGCGGAGGTGGCGGTCTGGCTGCTCGCCGCATCGGCCGTGTGGGCCTTCTTCGCCCGCGCCGACTGGCGCTGGGCAGCCGTCGCCATTCCGCTCTTCATCGCCGACGTCAAAGTCCAGTGCTGGGACTCTCCGGAGGTCGGGCCGGCTGCCCGCGAGGCGCGCGCACTGGAACCGTTCGCCGAGACTGTGCCGAAGGCGCCCCTACCGCGCCGGGTCGCCGCCGTGCTCGAGTGGGAGGAAGCGAACGCCGTGCTCACGCGCGGCTGGGAAGGCGTCACCGGCTACGGCCCGACGCCCATCGAACGCGTCCTCCGCCTCTTCGAAGCGACTTGGACCGGCGCCATCCGGCCACAAAAGCAGATCAACGAGGACGAGAACTTCCCCCGCTTCCGCACCGACTCGCCGCTGACGCCGCTCTTCGCGGCGCCGTTGCTCGTCGCTGACCGCGAGGCCAGCGTCCCCGCCATCGCCCGCGACGGCGCCGTCCGCCTCTACCGCCTGCCCGCCCTGCCGCGCGTCTTCTGGACGGGCGCATGGCAACAAGCCTCCGACGAACGCTCGTCGTTTCTATTGGCCCAGGCCGCGAGGGGCGCGCTGGCCGTGCTCCCGGAGCCGATCGCGCAACCGTCGGGTCCACCGGGGCCGGCAACAGCCGCCGAGCACGTCGAAGTCCGCGCCAACGAGGTCACCGCGCAGCTCGCCGCGCCCGCCGACGGCCTCGCCGTGGTGCTCGAGCCCTGGTTCCCCGGCTGGAAGCTCACCGTGGACGGCGCACCCGCCCCGCTGCTGCGCGCGAATTTCCTCTTCATGGCGACGCCGCTGAAAGCCGGCGTGCACACGTTGCGCCTCACCTACTTCCCCGCTCGCTTGCTCCCTGGGATCGCCGTCGCCATCCTCGCGGCCGCACTGCTGGTTCTCCTCTGTAAACTCACGATGCACCGCGTTGACACCCGATCCACCGGCGGCTATTTTCCGCCGCCCTGAAGATGGACTATCTCTCTCCGTACATTCCGATCCTCGTCCTGCTCCTGCTCACCGGCGTGCTCTGCACGGCCATCGGCGTGCTCGCGACGGTGCTCGGCCCCAGGCGGATCACGCGGATCAAGGAGACGGCGTTCGAGTGCGGGTCGCCTTCCACCGGCGATCCACATGCGCGCCATTCGGTGAAGTTCTACCTGGTCGCGCTGCTCTTCATCGTCTTCGATATCGAGAGCGTGTTCATCTACCCGTGGGCTGCGCTCCTGCGCGACCTGCACGGCGAAGGGCTGGGCTGGTTCGCCTACTTCGAGATGCTGTCGTTCATGGTGACGCTCGCGCTGGGCCTCGTCTACGTTTGGCGCAAGGGCGCTCTGGAGTTCAACCTGTGAGCGACGACCAGTACCGCCTGCCCATCCTCAAGCCAGAAGGAAACGTTCCGGAGTCGCCGCGGGTCGGCGGCGAGGAGCAGAACGTCCCGGTGCTCGCCACCCGGCTCGACGACGCCATCGGCTTCTTCGAGAAGAACCTCTCCGATGTGCTGGGCTGGGCGCGCAAGAACTCCATCTTCCAGTACCCCTTCGTCACCGCCTGCTGCGGCATGGAGTACATGAGCGCGATGGCAGGCCGCTACGACATCGCCCGCTTCGGCGCCGAGTTTCCCCGTTTCACCCCGCGTCAGGCCGATCTGCTGATGATCGTCGGCACCATCAACGTGAAGCAGTCCCCGGTGCTCAAGCGCGTCTACGATCAGATGACGGAGCCCAAGTGGGTGATGGCCTTCGGCGTCTGCGCCAGCTCGGGCGGCTTCTACGACAACTACGCCACCCTGCAGGGCGCCGACCGCGTCATCCCCGTCGACGTCTACGTCCCCGGCTGCCCGCCGCGGCCGGAGCAGGTGCTCGACGGCCTCAAGATCCTCCAGGACAAGATCCAGAACCAGCGGCACCGCGCGGCCACCATGGAGAGGGCGCCGGAGGTGCAGCTCGATCTCGCCGCCCGGCAGCGCGAACACAAGACCCGGAGCTTCCTCGGCAAGCTGCTGGGGAAATAGGCCATGTCCCAGGCGCTGATCGATCTCGTGCGGGAGAAGTTCCCCGAGGCCGTGGTTTCCTCCCACAGCCACCGCGGAGACGACGTGGTGACGGTCAAGCGGGAGAACCTGGTCGAAGTGATCGATTTTCTGCGCAACGATCCGCAGACCGATCTGAAGCTGCTCCGCCAGATCGCCGGCGTCGACCTGCTCACGTACCGCAGCGAGATGTCCGGCGGCGCCGCGCTCGCCTCCATCGAGGTGCCGGCGTACGACGTGCAGAACAAGCCCAAGGTCGAGCCGCGCTACCAGGTCGCCTACAACCTCTATTCGATCACCAGGCACCACTCGCTGCGCGTGCGCGTCGAGCTGCGCAGCGACGACCTGAAAGTGCCCTCGATCACCTCGCTCTACCGGACCGCCGACTGGTGGGAGCGCTACGTGTACGACATGTTCGGGTTCGAGTTCACCGGGCACCCGAACCTTACGCGCCTCTTGATGTACCCCGAGTTCGTCGGCTTCCCGCTGCGCAAGGACTATCCCGTCCGCAAGCGCCAGCTCCTCGTCCCCGAGCTGGACTTCCCCGACCTCGTGCGCGGCCCCGGCCCCGGTCCGGGCGGCGCCGGCGTCCCGATGAGCCAGACGCACGTCGGCCGCGAGAACGTCGATCCGAGCACCTATGACTGAGCCCGATCGACGCGCCGAAGGCGCAACCATAGCGTCCCCTGGGTTTTCGGGGACTGAGGCGCTCCAGGACCAGGATCCGCTCTCGCTGGAAGCGGAGATCCCGACCACCCCGATGACGGTGAACCTGGGTCCCTCGCATCCGGCGATGCACGGGACGGTGCGTCTGACGGTGACGCTCGACGGCGAGACCATCGTGGAGGCCATCCCGGAGATCGGTTTTCTCCACCGCGGCTTCTCCAAGTCGTCGGAGAACTCCACCTGGCACCAGGTGCTGCCCTACACCGACCGGCTGAACTATGTCTCGCCCATCCTCAACAACACCGGCTACATCATGGGCGTCGAGAAGCTGATCGGGCTCAAGCCGACCGAGCGCGCCGAGTACCTGCGCGTCCTGGGCGGCGAGATCAGCCGCATCTGCGACCACCTCACCTGCGTCGGCGCCATCGGCCTCGAGCTGGGGGCGTTCACCGTCTTCCTCTACGCGATGGAGGCGCGCGAGCTGCTCTGGGACCGCATTTCCGAGCTGTGCGGGGCGCGAGTGACGGTTTCCTGGACGCGCATCGGCGGCGTCGCCACTGACACCCCGCCGGGCTGGGAACAGCGGGTGCGCGACTGCCTTCCGCGGGTGATGGAGCTGACCAACGAGATCGACACGCTGCTCACCCGCAACCGCATCTTCATCGACCGCACCCGCAACGTCGGCGTGATCTCCGGCGACGAGGCGATCGACTGGGGCTTCACCGGCCCCTGCTTGCGCGCCTGCGGCGTCAACTACGACGTGCGCAAGGCGCATCCCTATTCGGTCTACGACCGGATGGACTTCGAGATCCCGCTGGGGAGCCGCGGCGACACCTATGATCGATACGTGCTGCGCATCGAGGAGATCCGGCAGTCGCACCGGATCGTCCTGCAGTGCCTGGAGCAGATGCCGCCGGGACCCATCATCATCGACGACTGGCGCTACGCGCTCCCGCCCAAGAAGGACGTCTTCGGCTCCATCGAGGGCGTGATGGCGCACTTCAAGCTGATCATGGAGGGCATCCCGGTGCCCGCCGGCGAGGTCTACGTCTACACCGAGGGCGCCAACGGGGAACTGGGCTTCCACATCGTCTCCAACGGGAAGGGCAAGCCGTACGCGATCCAGGTGCGGGGGCCGGGATTGCCCATCCTCTCGGCGTTGCCGCGGCTGATCAAAGGACACGCAGTGGCCGACCTGATTCCGATCTTCGACTCGATCAACATGATCGGCGGCGAGGTGGAACAGTGAGCGACTCGGGCGCCGTCACCACCGGGGGAGGGCAGCCCGGAGCCGCGAAGGGCCAGGCGCAGATTCCGGCGCCGCCCAAGAAGGTCAAGCTGCTCGTCGACGGCATCGAGGTGGAAGCCGACTCGCGCGACAACCTGATCGAGGCGGCTCGACGCATCGGCGTGGCCATTCCGTACTTCTGCTACCACCCGCGCCTCTCCATCGCCGGCCAGTGCCGCATGTGCCTCGTCGAGACCAGTGACGCTCCCGGCCGCCTCGTCCCCGGCTGCCAGGTCCGGGTCAAGGAAGGCCTGAAGGTCACCACGAACTCGCCCGCGGTGAAGGACAACCAGCGCGGCTGCATGGAGTTCCACCTCATCAACCACCCGGTGGACTGCGCCATCTGCGACCAGAGCGGCGAGTGCAAGCTCCAGGATTACTATATGGAGTACGACCACCAGCCCTCGCGCATCCGCGTCCAGAAGCTGAACAAGCCGAAGCGCGAGATCTTCGGGCCGATGGTGGTCTACGACGCCGAGCGCTGCATCATGTGCACGCGCTGCGTCCGCTTCATGGACGAGATCGCCAAGGAGCCGCAGCTCGCGGTGGTGGAGCGCGGCTCGCACTCGCTGATCGCCACGTTCCCGGGGCAGCCGCTGGACAGCAAGTACAGCGGCAATACGGTGGACATCTGCCCCGTCGGCGCGCTCCTGAACCGCGACTTCCGCTTCCAGTCCCGCGTCTGGTTCGTGAACAAGTCGCCCGCCATCTGCACCGGCTGCGCCAACGGGTGCAACGTGTACGCGGAGAGCCGCGGCAACGTGATGTACCGACTGCTTCCCCGCCGCAACGAAGAGGTGAACCAGGTCTGGATGTGCGACGAAGGCCGGCTTACCTACCACGCCACCAACGACAAGCGCGTCGAGTGGGCCCGTACCGGCGAGGGCGATTCGGCCGCGTCGGTAGGCCCGCGCATCGCGGTGGATCGCGTCGTCGAGCTGCTCAAGCCGCTGGCGGGGCGGGGCGGAATCGGCGTCGCCGTCTCGGCGCAGTGCACGAACGAGGAGGCTACCGCCGCGTTCCAGCTCGGAGCGCACCTCGGCGCCACGCATTACTTCATGGGCGGGCAGCGCGCGGGCGATTCGGACGACTTTCTCATCCGGGCCGACAAGAATCCGAACACCGCCGGGGTCCGCCTCGCTGCCGAAGCGTTCGGGGTCAAGCTGCACGACATCCAGGCCGTCGATCAGGTCAAGGCGCTCGTCGCCATGCGCACCGACGGCCTCCTGCCGGACAGACTGGGGCACCTCGAGGTCTTCGTCGCCATTTCCCAGAACGAGGACGCCGCGTCGTCGGAGGCCCACGTCACGCTGCCCTGCAAGAGCGTCTACGAGCAGGACGGCTCGCTGATCAACTGGTACGGCCGTCTGCAGCGCACCTGGGAGTCGGTGCCGGCGCAGCGCGCCGACGCAGCCCCGGGCTGGTCCTGGGCGGACGGCATCCTGAAAGGCCTCGGCGCCTCGGGCCTCGAGAGCGCGGCGGCGGCGTTTCGCGCGCTGGCGGAGAAGTCGCCGCACCTCAGCGGCCTCTCGTTCGACGATCTCCCGGAGGATGGAATCGTGCTCGAAGGCCTGTTGCCCTCGGAATGGCCTGCGCGCGCCCCGCGGCCGGCTCCCGGCGCGCATTCCGTCCGGGGTCCGCAGACCACGCCTCCCGGCACCAAGGTGGGAGACGAGGCATCCGGAGGCTCGCGGTAGATGGCCGAGGTGACCACACCCGTCGCGCGGCTCGCCTCCGAGGACTTCGGTCCGAAGATTCCCCCGAAGCCCGTGTATTCGACGTGGCTGAGGCAGTCGGTCCTGGGGTGGGGCGCCTTCGCCGGCTTCCTTCTCGCGATGTCCTGGCTGTTCCTCGCCCTCACCCGTCTGATCATCGGGATCGGCGAACAGATTCCGGTGAGCTGGGGCCTTTCGCCGGCCATCGGGACGATCCTCTCGCTGATCGTCGTCCTGGTGATGATCACGGCCACGCTGCTGACGATGGCCGACCGCAAGTGGTCCGCGCTGATGCAGGACCGCGTGGGCCCCAACCGCGCGCGCTTCTCCATCATCCCCGGCCTGCGCGACAAGCCGCTGAAAGGCATCCCGCACATCGTCGCCGACGTCCTGAAGATGCTCTTCAAGGAGGACTTCATCCCCGAAGGAGCGGTGCCCAATCGCTTCCTCTTCAATCTCGCCCCGCTGCTCGCCTTCGCCCCGGCGTTCATGCTCTTCGCGGTGGTTCCCGTGAGCCCGGAGGTGACGTTCTTCGGCGCGCGCTTCCAGCTCCAGGTGGCGAGGGTCGACTGGGGCATGCTCTACGTCTTCGCTCTCGCGTCGATCGCTGTGTTCGGGACGGCGCTCGCCGGCTGGACGTCGAACAACAAGCTCGCGCTGCTCGGCGGCCTGCGCGCCTCTGCCCAGCTCGTCAGTTACGAAGTCACGCTCGGTCTGACGCTGGTGGGCGCCTTCATCGTCTTCGGGAGCCTGCGCCTCGACACGATGGCCCTCTTGCAGGGGATGACCGAGCCCGGATTGCGCGCCGCCGCTGCGTTCGCCAACCGCGCCGGCGACTTCCTCGCCCGCGACGATTCGTTGCTGTTCGGCTGGCTACCTTCCTGGGGCGGGGTCTTCCAGCCGGTGGGGATGATCCTTTTCCTGGTCGCGGCGCAGGCAGAGATCAAGCGCGCGCCGTTCGACACGCCGGAGGGCGAGAGCGAGATCATCGGCTACTTCCTCGAGTACTCGGGGCTGAAGAGCGGGATGTTCTATATCGCCGAGTACGCCGAGACCGTGGTGATCGCCGGCATCGTCACCACCATCTTCCTCGGCGGCTATCACATCCCCTGGCTCGAGCCCACCATCGTCCGCACCACCGAGGGCTGGCTCGGCGCGAGCGGAATCGCCTGGCTCGCGGTGCTGCAGGTCTTCACCTTCATCCTCAAGATGCTGGCCATCATCTGGGTGATGTTCGTGGTCCGCTGGGCATTTCCGCGCTTCCGCTACGACCAGATCATGCGGCTCGGCTGGAAGATGATGCTGCCGGTCTCGCTCACGAACGTCGCGCTCACCGCGGCCGTGTTCCTCTGGGCGGGACGCGACGGAGTAGCCTGGATGGGCATCATCCAGTGGATCGCGTTTCTCTTCTTCATCGGCTTCTCCGCCCGCGCGCAGCCCAGCGCGGAGCCGGGAAGCCACTCCTCCACGGTGGTGGAACATTGATGGAACATCCCAAGGACGAGCGCGCAAGTCCCGGACCGCAGCCCGATCTCAGCTTCGGCGAGCGTCTGTACCTGCGCGAGGCGATCAAGGGGATGGGAGTGCTGGCGAAGCACTTCTGGACCAACCTCTTCGGCTTCCGCGACCCCGCGCCGGAGGTCCTGGACCGCAAGGGCCCCGGGGTGAACCTGGTCTCGACGATCAGTTATCCCGACGAGCGCAAGCCCTACCCGCCGGGCTACCGCGGCATGCACCGCCTGGTGCCGCGCGTCGACGG
>VBKI01000070.1:0-105799 GCA_005879535.1 Deltaproteobacteria bacterium
TCGAGATCTCCGTCGCGCCCGCGCAGTGGAACATTCCCTTGGCGCCCGAGCGGTGAACTCCGATCACCATCTCGGCCGCGTTGTCCGCCAAGGTCGGCGAGCCGATCTGATCCGAGAATGCCTTGACGGACTTGCCGGCCCGCAAGGACTCGAGGACGGTGAGCGGAAACGTCTTCTTCGCTCCTGGCCGGCCGCTATAGATCAGCGCCACGCGGCACACCGCGACGTCGTCCGCGAGGATCAGCGCGGCCTCCTCTCCGGCGCGCTTGGTCCGGGCGTAGATGCCGCGCGGATTGGGAGCGTCGTCTTCGGAGTAGCTGCCCTTGGCGCCGTCGAACACGTAGTCGGTCGACAGCGTGGTCAGGCGCGCGCCGGCCTGCGCGCACGCCGAAGCCGCGACCTCCACCGCACGCACGTTCAACGCCCAGGCATCGTGGGGGCTCTGCTCGCAGGCATCGACGTCGGTCATCGCAGCCGCGTTGATCACGCCCGCCGGCCGCATCCTGCCGATCAGCTCCCACAGCTTCTCCGGCGCGTGCAGGAGATCCATCTCCACGTACTCGAACGCGCCTTCGACCCGCCGCGGACCGCGGCCAAGCGCGACCGCCCGCTCTCCCGCCCCGCTCAGCCGCGCGACGATGCGGCTACCGACCAGCCCGTTCGCGCCGGCGACGAGGGTTGTCATCGCGCTCCGTAATTGCGCTCGTAGTACGTGAGGTACTCGCCGGTGCGGACGCGCTCCCACCAGCCGCGGTTCTGCACGTACCACTCGACGGTGCTCGTCAGCCCCTCGCCGAAGGAGATGCGCGGTGTCCAGCCCAGCTCGGCACGCGCCCGCGCAGCGTCGACGGCGTAGCGGCGGTCGTGTCCCGGCCGGTCCTTCACGTGCTCGATCAGCTCGCGCGGCTTGCCGAGGATCTCCAGCAGCCGTCCCACGATCTGGAGATTCGGCCACTCGTTGTCGCCGCCGACGTTGTACACCTCTCCCGCGCGGCCTCGCTCGGCAGCCGCGAGCAGCGCGCGGCAATGATCGTCCACGTGGATCCAGTCGCGGACCTGGAGCCCGTCGCCATAGACAGGCAGCCTGCGGCCTTCGAGCGCGTTGGCGATCATCAGCGGGATCAGCTTCTCGGGAAACTGGTACGGGCCGTAGTTGTTCGAGGAGCGCGTCACCACCACGTCCATGCCGAACGTGTGCCCGTAGGCCAGCGCGAGCAGATCGGCCGCGGCCTTCGACGCGCTGTACGGGCTGGAGGGCCTCAGCGGGCTGCTCTCGCTGAACCTGCCCGTCGCTCCCAGCGATCCGTAGACTTCATCGGTCGAGACCTGCACGAACCGCCTCACCTTCGCCTGCCGGGCGGCCTCCAGCAGCACCTGCGTTCCGGAGACGTTGGTCTCCACGAAGATGGCCGGCCCGAGGATGCTGCGATCGACGTGGCTCTCCGCGGCGAGGTTGAGGATCACGTCGACCTTGCGGTCGCTGATCAGCCGATTCACCAGCTCCGCGTCGAGGATGTCGCCGCGGACGAAGGCGTGCTTCTCATCCTCCCGCAGTTCCGCCAGCGACTCGGCGTTGCCGGCATAGGTCAGCTTGTCCAGGTTGACGACCGTCCAGTCCGGGCGCTCGCGGCGCAGCAGCCGCACCAGGTTGCTGCCGATGAACCCTGCGCCGCCCGTGACCAGGACGGTCTGCGTCACTTGCGCCTCACCAGCTCGTTCGCCGAGGCCAGCGAGTCGAAGGTGCCCGCGTCCGTCCACCACCCCTGCAGGCGGTCGCAATGCAGCGTTCCCGCGCGCAGGTAATGGTTGTTCACGTCGGTGATCTCCAGCTCGCCTCGGCCGCTGGGCTTGAGGGTGCGGATGATGTCGAACACCCGGGAATCGTAGAAGTAGATGCCGACCACCGCCAGATCCGTCTTCGGTTTCTTCGGCTTCTCCACGATGCGCACCACGCGGGAGCCTTCCACCTCGGCGACGCCGTACCGCTGCGGGTCGTGCACCTGCTTGAGCAGCAGGCGCGCCCCCTTCCCTTGCTCGCGGAAAGCCTTCACGTAGGGACCGATGGCGTCCTCGAAGATGTTGTCGCCGAGGATCACGCACATCAGGTCGTCGCCGGCGAAGCTCTCCGCCAGTCCGAGCGCCTGCGCGATGCCGCCGGCCTCGTCCTGCACCTTGTAGGTGAATCGGCAGCGGAAGTCCTTGCCGGAGCCGAGCAGCGTCACCACGTCGCCCATGTGCTCGACGCCGGTCACGACGAGGATCTCCTCGATGCCGGCGTCGGTGAGCTTGCGCACCGGATGGAAGATCATCGGCTCCTGCCCCACCGGAAGAAGGTGCTTGTTGGTCACTTTGGTGAGCGGAAACAGGCGGGACCCGGTTCCGCCGGCGAGGATGATGCCTTTCATCGCGGCTCCTTGAACGGCGCGCCTTTTATCACGCCCCCCAGAGCGTCAGGGCGGCAATCAGCGCGCTGGCCAGGCCCGGGATCGCCGCGGCCGTCCACGGCTCGAGGGCGCCGGAGACGGCGATCGCGTGAGCGATGACCGAAGCCGCCCACAGCACCATCGAGAGCCCCATGCCGAGCGCGACGGCCCCGGCGAGAGGCAGGCGGCGGCGTGGGCGCTGCAGCTTCAGCGTCAGACCGAATGCGGCAAGCGCGGCCGGGATCACGTGCACCGGCGTTGCGGCACGCTCTGCGAGCGCCGCCTCGTATTCTCGCGCGCGTTGTCCCCCTTTCTCCCGTCGCCGCAGCTGCTCGCGAAGCTGGCGCCAGGGCAGCTGCCGCGGACGGCCGCTGCGGAGCTCCAGATCCGCCGGGGTCTCGGGGAACAACTCGATGAGCACGTCGACCCGGCGCTCGGAGATGGTGCCGCCCGGGCCGCCGTAGAGCTCGTAGCGGGTCTCCACCGCCTCCAGGAAGCGCCACCGCCCCGGACCGGCGGGCTCGATGCGGCGGGCGTCGATCCGGCGGGAGAGCCGGAACGGCGGAGCGATCTCGAGGACCGTCGCAGGTTCCCATCCGCCGTCCCGCACCGGACCGAGATGATAGATGCGCCCGAACTTCCCCCGCAGCCAGGAAGAGCCCGCGTGATAGGTGGCCCAGTCGCCCCAGCGGTTGAAGCGCTTGACCTGGATCTCCTCCGCCCGCGCGTCGGCGCCGACCACGACCAGCTCGCAGAGCCAGAAGAGCACCAGTCCGAGCACGGCGGCGAAGGCGGCGATCGGCGCGAGCAGGCGCAGCGGCCGCACGCCGAGCGCAAAGAGCGCGGTCAGCTCTCCGCGCCGCGAGAGCAGCGTCACCAGCAGCGACGTCGCGATGATGAGCGCGACCGGCGCGAGCTGGTACGACACCACCGCGGCCTTGTTCGCGTAGAGCTCCGCCGCGGCCCAACCCCAGGCCCGGCCGGTATAGGTATGCGCGCGGTCGGCGAAATCGATCACCAGATAGATGAGGACGACGCCGCCCAGCGTGGCAAAGAACAGGCGCGCGAGCTCCGCCAGCATGAGGCGGTCGAGCTGCCCTCCCGGTCTTTGCCGGCCCCGCTTCAGTTACAGCTCCCCCGCGGCGATGTCGGACCGGCTGTGCGACCCGGCGAAGGAGATCCGCGCGGCGGCGCCATAAGCGCGCGCCCGCGCCTGCGCAGGGCCGGAGCCGAGTGCCGCGACGGTGAGCACGCGACCGCCGGCGGTGACCACCGTTCCGGCCTGCGACTTCGTTCCGGCGTGGAGGATCCACAGATCTTCGCCTTCCTCGGCGGCCAGCGCTTCGAGGCCGTGGATCGGATCCATCGCACGCGGCGCCCCGGGGTACCCGTGCGCGGCCAGCACGACGGCGACAGCCGTTCGCGCGTCCCAGACCGGCTTCTGTCCGGCCAGGCGGCGCTGGGCGGCGGCGAAGAACAGCGGCAGCGGGTCGCTGCGCAGCCGTAGCAGGATCGCCTGTGCTTCGGGGTCGCCGAGCCGGCAGTTGAACTCGAGGACGCGGGGCCCCTCGCGCGTCAGCATCAACCCGGCATAGAGCGCGCCGACGAACGGCGCGCCGCGGCGGGCCAGCTCCCTCGCCGTGGGCTCGAGTACCGTTCGCACCACGACGTCGACCAGTTCCTGCGTCACGTCGGACGGCGGGCATACGGCACCCATTCCGCCCGTGTTCGGGCCCCGGTCACCGTCCAGGAGCCGCTTGTGGTCGCGCGCGGGCGGCAGCGGAAGCACCATCTCGCCGTCGCAGAGCGCGATGATCGAGACCTCGCGGCCAGCGAGGCGCTCCTCGACGAGCAACGTCGCTCCGGGCTTCCAGAGCTCGTCGACCGCGGCGGCCGCCGCCGCGCCGTCGTCCGCGACGATGACTCCCTTTCCCGCGGCGAGGCCGTCGAGCTTGATCACACTGGGCCCCTGCGACCGCGCGTAATCCCGCGCGGCTGCCGGATCCACGAACACCGCCGCCTTCGGCGTCGGCACGCCCGCGGCGAGCATCACCTCCTTGGCGAATGCCTTCGACGACTCGATCCGTGCCGCGGCCTGCACGGGCCCGAAGCAGGGGACGCCCCGCTGCGCCATCCGGTCCGCGAAGCCCTCGGCCAGCGGCGCCTCCGGCCCGACCACCACGAGGTCCGGAGACTCCGCGAGGGCCGCGTCGGCGAGCGACGGAAGCGCCGGCACACAACGCGCTTCCCGGGCGATCCCCGGATTCCCGGGGACCGCGACGATCTCGCGCGCTCCCCCGCCGCGGCGCAGCGCGCGGACCAGAGCGTGCTCCCGGCCCCCGCCCCCGATGACGACGACCCGGGTCATGAAGTCAGTGCCGGAAGTGCCGGACGCCCGTGAACACCATGGCAACGTCCAGGCGATCGGCGGCCGCGATGACCTCGTCGTCGCGCACCGAACCGCCCGGCTGCGCGATCGCGGTCACGCCCGCGCGCGCCGCCTCCTCCACGCCGTCGGGGAAGGGGAAGAACGCATCGGACCCGAGCACGGCACCCCGTGCCTTCTCTCCTGCGCGCTGCGCCGCGATCCGCACCGAGTCCACCCGGTTGGTCTGTCCCATGCCGATTCCGACGGTGACGTCCCGCCGCGCCAGGACGATGGCGTTCGACTTCACGTGCTTGACCACGCTCCAGGCGAACGACAGCGCTTCCACCTCCTCGGGCGTCGGCGCCCTCCGGGTGACCACCTTCCAGCCGCGTGGATCGGCGTCCGCGAGATCGCGCGACTGCACCAGCAGCCCGCCGGGAATGCTGCGCAGCTCGCGCGGCTCGGGGGTCCAGGAATCGCGCGCCTCCGCCAGCGACGGGACCTCCAGGAGCCGGAGGGATTTCTTGGGTTTCAGGGCGTCGAGCGCCCCGCGGTCGAATCCAGGCGCGATCACGGCCTCGAGAAACGTCTCGGCCAATGCCATCGCCGTACCGGCGTCGACCGCATGCGTGAGCGCCACGATGCCGCCGAACGCGCTCACCGGATCGGAGTCGCGCGCCATCCGGTAGGCGTCGAGCACGGTAGGTGCCCGCGCGACGCCGCACGGATTGGTGTGCTTGACGATGACCGCCGCAGCCTGGCCGTCGCGACCCATCGCGTGCTCCTTCAGCGCCTCCAGCGCCGCGGATCCGTCGAGGAGGTTGTTGTAGGAGAGCTCCTTGCCCTGCAACTGCTTCGCGGACGCCAGCGTCGGCTCCGGGGGCGGCGGCACCGCCGCGTAGAAGGCGGCGCGCTGGTGCGGGTTCTCTCCGTACCTGAGCGACTGCAGCCGCCGGTATTCCGGCAGCGGCGGAGACTCCGCGAACCCGCCGCCCTCCTCCGGGTGCGCTTTTGCGAGCTGCTCGGCCAGCCAGCCGGAGATCGCAGCGTCGTAAGCGGCGGTGTGGGCGTACGCGCGCGCCTGCAGCCGCCGTCGCGTGCTCTCGTGCACCTCGCGCTTCTGCTGCAGCTCGGCAAGGACGACACCGTAATCTGCGGGATCGACCACCACGGTGACGTACTCGGCGTTCTTCGCCGCGGAACGGATCATCGAAGGCCCGCCGATGTCGATGTTCTCGATGACCTCCTCGTACGGCAGGCCTTTCGCGACCGCCTCGCGGAACGGGTACAGGTTGACCACCACCAGGTCGATCGGCTGAAGCCCCTGCTTCTGCATGTCGGCCTGGTCGGCGGCGAGCTTGCGCCGCGCGAGGATGCCGCCGTGCACCTTGGGATGCAGCGTCTTCACCCGCCCGCCCAGCATCTCCGTCGCGCCGGTGAAGTCCTGGACCTGCTTCACCTTCACGCCCTCCTTGGCGAGCATTGCGGCGGTGCCGCCCGTCGACAGGATCTCGATCCCAAGCCCGGCGAGGCCGCGGGCGAACTCCACCAGGCCCGTCTTGTCCGAGACGCTGATCAACGCGCGCGCGACAGTCATCACGCGGCTCCATACCACAGCACCGCGCGCTTCAGCCCGCGGAACGCCGGCCGAAGGCCGGCGCCGGATTGGTCAGGTGGAGCGGGCTGGCGGAGCGAACGTCCGCATCCGTAGTACTCGTCCCCGCGGCGCTCGCCGCCGCCCTACGCGTCTCGTCTACTGCGGAGGCGCAAAGCCGCACCTTCCGGTGCGGCAGCGCCTAGTCGTCCTCGTCGTCCCTGGCCGGCAGCGGCTCGTCGTCGGCGATCACCCGCAGCTTCGCCAGGCCGCGCATCTCCAGCTGGCGCACCCGCTCCCGGGTGAGATTCATGATCACGCCGACCTCTTCCAGCGTGATGCCGGCCCGGTCCGCGACGTCGAGAGCGCAGGTCTCCGCGAGCTCCCACAGCTCCTTGTCGGGAAAGTTCATCTTCACCGACCCGGTGCGGGGATTGACGTCCACGTAGAGGTTGTACTTGCAGGAGACGTACGGGCAGGGCCGCTCGCCTTCGGCGCAGTCGCCCCGGTTCTGCGGCCGGCTGGCGTCCAGCTCCGCCATCAGCGTCTGCAGCTCGGGATCGAGTCCGCCGGCCGCCGCCTGCTGCCGGAAGAGCCGCGCCATCTCCTTGCGGCTCATCGTCCGCGCTCGCTGGCGCGGCTTGTCCTCCGGTTCGTCGACGACGGGCAGAATGTTCCTCTTCGCCTCGCTCATGAAAGGCTCATCCCTTCCCGGGGTCTTCCCGTGACGTGATTTCGGAGACCGTTCGCTCCATGTCCTTGACGAATTGATGGGCGTGCCGCCGGCTCTCGGCGAGCAGCCTGTCGAGCTCCTTGCGTCGCGAGGGGCGCAGCTCGCCCTTGTCGGCGACCGCCTTCTCCAGCGCCGCGAAAAGCTCGTCGAGCGATCGCTCCACGCCGTCGAGCTGCCCGCGGAAGAAGATGAACGAGTGCCGGATGTCCTCGAGCGTCATCCCCTCGTCCATCAACGACTTGATGACGTGGATGCGCCGGACCGCGCTCGCCGGATAGAGGCCCTTCGAGCCGCGATGCTTTCCCTTCTCGCCGACGCGCCGGCTGCGCGGGAGCAATCCGAGCTGGACGTACTTGCGGAAGGTGGCCTGCGCGAGCTTCACGCCGCGAGGCGCGAAGAAGTCGACGATCTGGACAGCGGAGATCCCTTGCGGGTGCTCTTCCTCGAGAGCGTCGAAGTCGTCGCGTTCGCGCTGCGCCATCGTCACCCCGCTCAAGGTGCCGCCCCCTCGGACGCCGCCCCACCGGCGATGCTTTGAATAGCATCGCGTGAATGCATTCGCAGGAGTAGCGTATCTTGAGTAGCGTGTCAACATGGCGCAAGCAGGCGAGCCCACGCTTGTGAATTCGCCATTCCGCGACCCCAACTGTCAATCGGGTAGGCAGGAGCCCGCCAGAGGGAGCAGCGACACCTACAAAGCACCGCAAACGCGGTTTCGTAGGGTCCATCAGCGCGACAGGTCGACGTCCAAGCGGTGCTCCACGCCGTCCTTCACGGCGACATCGATCGCGCGCCACCGCCCGAGCTTCACGGACCCTACCCGCACGGAATGATTGCCGGAAGGCACTTCGACCAACAGTGGCGTCAAGCCCCGGAGCTCCCCGTCCACGTAGACCTCCGCCTCTCCCGGCGAGGCGTTGATTCGGATGTCACCATGGGCGGCCGCAGGCCCCGCGCTGATCGCGGACTGCAGAAATCGATGTGCGCGGCGCGGCGCGGCGAAAAGCAGCACCACCGGCAGAAGCAAAAAAAGCAGCGCCCCGCCGGCTGCCACGATCTTGAGCGCCCGCCGCCGCGGCGCCGGGACGGCGGCGAACAGCGGCCCGCGCGCTTCCACCCGCCGCGGCGTGCTTTCCGACGGCCGCCCCGCAGGCGGCGGGTCGGAGCGCGACACGACGGATTTCGATCCGCGGGTCTGCACGAGCGCGTCCCGCGCATACCGGTGCAGCCACTCCGCGAGCGCGCGGTCCGGATCGCTGGGCGGCGGACATGCATGCAGCAGCGCCGCCGCCATCTCCGATGCGCTGGCGAATCGGTCGCGCGGATCGTCCGCCGTTGCCTGCTCGATCACGACGCGCAACGCCGGCCCGCATCCCACGTCCGCCGCGTCGGCGATGACGCGCCCGAGCGAGAAGATGTCGGCGGCGGGCCCGATCTTCCCGCCCCGGGCCTGCTCGGGCGCCATGTACCCGCGCTTTCCCGTCGGTCCCGCGCCTTGGTGCGCGACGTCTTCGCAGCCCGTGGCCCGGGCGACGCCGAAGTCGCCGAGGTACACCGCGCCTGAGCGCGAGAGCAGCACGTTGTCGGGCGCAACGTCGCGATGGATCACGGAGAGCGGCTTTCCGTCGCGTCCCAGCGCCGTGTGCGCCGCGTGCAAGGCATGCGCGACCTGCGCGCCGACGTGCGCCGCCAGCGCTTCCGGCATCACCACGTTCTGCCTGCGCGAAATCTTGAGGACGGACCGGAGCGACGGACCGTCGACGAATTCCAGCACGAAGACGGGGCCGTGCTCCTCGGTCTCCAGGTAGTCGAGCGCGGCGACGATGCCGGGGTGGTGCAGCGCTCCCACCATGCGGGCCTCGTCGGCGAGCATCGCCGCAATCCGTGGATCGCCGCGGCGCTCCGGAGCGAGCACCTTGAGGACGACTCGCCGCCGGAACGCGCCTGCTCCCTCCAGCTCCGCGAGCCAGACTTCGCCCATGCCCCCGAGACCCAATCGCTGCTCGAGGACGTACCTGGCGCCGATGCGTTCGCCTGCCTGCACACGACCCTCTGGCGTTCCTTGACAGGCCCCTGCCCGTACTTACTCTAGCGCCGCACCGCGGCAGACCGATAGGCCGCGAGCGCGTCGAGGGAGAGCAAAGGAAATGGCGAAGAAGATCATTGGAATCGACCTCGGGACGACGAACTCCGTGGTCGCGATCATGGAAGGCCGCGATCCGAAGGTGATCGAAAACGAGGAAGGCAACCGGCTTACCCCATCCGTCGTCGGCTTCAGCAAGGACGGCGAAATCCTGGTCGGCCAGGTTGCCCGCCGCCAGGCGATTACCAATCCAGAGAACACCGTCTACTCGATCAAGCGCTTCATGGGTCGCAAGTTCGAGGAGACCACCAGCGAGCAGAAGCGCGTCCCCTACCGGGTCGTGAAGGGCGACAACGGCGACGCCGCCGTCGAGATCCAAGGCAAGAAATGGAGCCCGCCCGAGATCAGCGCCAAGGTCCTGCAGAAGCTGAAGCGGGCCGCCGAGAACTATCTCGGCGAAGGGGTGAGCGAAGCCGTCATTACCGTTCCTGCCTACTTCAACGACGCCCAGCGACAGGCGACCAAGGACGCCGGCCGCATCGCCGGACTCGAAGTGCGCCGCATCATCAACGAGCCCACCGCGGCGGCGCTGGCCTACGGCCTCGACAAGAAGAAGGACGAGATCGTCGCCGTCTTCGACTACGGCGGCGGCACCTTCGACATCTCCATCCAGGAAGTCGGCGAGAACGTCGTCGAAGTCGTCGCCACCAACGGCGACACGCACCTCGGCGGCGACGACATGGATCAGAAGATCATGGACTGGCTGATCCAGGAGTTCCGCGGCGAGACCGGCATCGACGTGAGCAAGGACAAGATGGTGCTGCAGCGCCTGAAGGAAGCGTCGGAGAAGGCCAAGATCGAGCTGTCCAGCACGATGGAGACGGAGATCAACCTGCCCTTCCTGACTGCCGATCAGACTGGCCCCAAGCACCTGGTCAAGCGGCTCACCCGCGCGAAGTTCGAGCAGATGTGCGAGGACCTGTTCCAGCGCGCGCTGGAGCCGACCAAGAAGTGCCTGGCCGACTCCAAGAAGAGCCCGAAGGAGATCGACGAGGTCATCCTGGTGGGCGGCGCGACGCGCGTGCCGAAGCTGCAGCAGATCGTGAAGGACTTCTTCGGCAAGGAGCCGAACCGCTCGGTGAACCCCGACGAGGTCGTGGCCATCGGCGCCGCTGTCCAGGGTGGCGTGCTCACCGGCGAGGTCAAGGACATCCTGCTGCTCGACGTCACGCCTCTGACGCTTTCCATCGAGACGCTGGGCGGCGTGGCCACGCCCCTGATCCCGCGGAACACCACCATTCCCACGAAGAAGTCGGAGGTGTTCAGCACCGCGGCCGATGGCCAGACCAGCGTCGAGGTGCACGTGCTCCAGGGCGAACGTCCGATGGCGCGCGACAACAAGACGCTCGGCCGGTTCCACCTCGACGGAATTCCGCCTGCTCCGCGGGGCGTGCCGCAGATCGAGGTGACCTTCGACATCGACGCCAATGGCATCGTCCACGTCATGGCGAAGGACCGGGCCACCGGCAAGGAGAACAAGATCACCATCACGGCCAGCTCGGGCCTCTCCAAGGAGGACGTGGACCGCGCCGTCAAGGAAGCGCAGGCCCACGAGGCGGAGGACAAGGAGCGGCGCGAGGAGATCGAGGTCCGCAACCGCGCCGACAACCTCGCCTACGCGACGGAGAAATCGCTCAAGGAGCTGGGCGACAAGATCCCCGCCGCGACCCGCAGCGATCTCGAGGCCAAAGTGAAGGCGGTTCGGGACGCGCTGAACGGCTCGGACGTGGCGGCGGTAAAGAGCGCTACCGAGACCCTGATGCAGGCTTCCCACCGGATGGCCGAGGAGGCCTACAAGGCCGCCGGCGGAGCGCAGGGTGAGCCGGGCGCCCCCGGCCCGGAGACGGGAAGCCAGCCCGGCGAACAGGCGGGCGGCCCGAAAAAGGACGACGTAGTGGATGCTGAATTCGAGGAGCAGAAGTAACATCCAACCGTTCGCGGCGTCCGCGAAATCCCCCCCCTTTCGCGACGCTGCGCCGTAAGGCGGGACCCTTCGGGGTTCCGCCTTTCGTTTTGCTCCGGCCGCCGAAGGCGGCTTAGGAGCAACGCTTTTTCTGGCTGTTTCCGCGAAGGCGGAAACAGCCTTGCAGGTCCGCGGTGACACTCAAACTGACGACCTGGAACGTAAACGGCATCCGCGCGCGCGCTCCCGAGGTGCTGCAGTGGATCGAGCGCGAATCTCCCGACGTCCTCTGCCTCCAGGAAATCAAGGCCTCGCCGGAGCACGTTCCCGTCCCGCTCTGCGATCTGGCGGGCTACTGGTGCTTCTGGCACGGCTTCAAAGGCTATTCGGGCGTCTCCCTCCATCTGCGCAAGAGCACCTTTCCGGGACGTCCCCGGTTCACGCATCCGGAGTTCGATGCTGAGACGCGCATCGTCACCGTCCGGCTCGGCGATCTCCTTCTCGCTTCGGTCTACGTCCCGAACGGCGGCAAGGATCTGCCCGCAAAGATCCGTTTCCTCGAAGGGCTGGAGAAGTTCGCTGCCGCGGCGCAGGCGGAAGGAGCCAAGCTGCTCCTCTGTGGCGACCTGAACGTCGCGCGCGAGGAGCGCGACGTGCATCCCAAGCTGCGCAAGCAGGATCAGATCGGGACCACGCCGCTGGAGCGCGAGTTGTTCGCCAAGCTGCTCTCGCGCGGGCTGGTGGACCTTGGCCGCCAGTTCGCTCCCGACGACGATCGCCTCTTCACCTGGTGGGCGCCGTGGCGCAACCTGCGCGAGCGCAACATCGGATGGCGCATCGACTACGTCCTCGCCAGCGGGGTCCTCGCGGAAAAAGCAACTTCCTGCTCGGGCTTTCGTGAGTTCGGCACCAGCGATCACGGGCCGTTGCAGGCGGCATTCGAAGTGCCCGCTCCGAGCTACGAAGCGGCGCCCGAGCCGCCGCCGCAGGCTGCACCGCCGCCCGGCCAGATTCCGCTGCTTTAGCGGACGGCACGCACATTCGCCGCGCGCTGCGCACGCGCAGCCCCTTTCGACCTCCACGCGAGAATCTCTAGGTTTGCTCTCTGTGTTCTGGCAACGGAGCTACGATCGCGGCAAGACGCTCGCCGCCGCCGAGAAAGCCCGCTCGCGCGGCCGCGTGCGCAAGGCAGTGCGCTGCTACCTGAAGGTCCTCGAGCACGACCCGGCCGACCACGTCGTCCGCTCCAAGCTCGCTCCGCTGCTCGCGAAGGTCGGCCGCTGGGACGAGGCGAGGCAGAACTTCGACAAAGCCGCCGCCGGATATCTCGACGCGGGATTCGCGCCCAAGGCCATCGCCGTCTGGACGGTGGCGGCGCAGACCTTTCCGGAGCAGGTCGACTACTGGGAGCGGATCGCGAACGAGCAGGTGAAGCGCGGCAAGCGGCAGGATGCGGTGCTCGCGCTGCTCCAGGGCCGCTCGATGCTGCGCAAGCGACGCCAGCGCCCGTTCGCCGTTCTGCTGCTGCGCCAGGTGCTGGAGCTGGAGCCCGGCCACGTCGACGGAACCATCGATCTCGCCGATCTCCTCCGGCGCGACGGCATCCGCGACGAGGCCAAGCGGCTCCTGGCAGGTCTTCTGGTCCGGATCGGAAAGGTCCGCACCCTGCGGCGCAGGGTGCGGTTCGCACAGTTCAGGGTCGAGCCGTCGGTCCGCGGCGTGCTCGACTGGGCCCTGGCCCGCTGACGCTTTCACCTAGAAAGGGAGAGACATGTCGATCGTCGAGCGCTTCTACTTCTGGCCATCGAACCCCGCGGCGTCGATCTTCACGCTGTGGGTCCTGAGCCAGATCTTCCTCTACGCGGCCCGCGTGCCGATGCACCGGGCGCTGCGTGAGGTGGGCCGGCTGCTCGGCGGCGCGTTCCGCATCGGCGCCCGCTGGTGCCGCGGGCTCGCGACCGTGGCCTCCCGCCGGGATCACGAGATGATCGTCGAGATGGGCAAGGGGGACACCGAGGCCAAGATCGGCCGCGAGTTCCACCGCATCGAGGGCGCGTTCGCCAAGGAGCTGGCGCGCTATCCCGATCTGCACCGCAAGCTCGACGACGTCGTTACGAAGATGGACGCCGACTTCCAGGAGTGCGGCACGGCGGCTCCGGCCGCGCCCGGCTGGACCGAGGCGGTCGCTGCGGTGGCGAAGATGCCGCCGACTCCCGACGGCATGGTGAAGAAGGTGCTGGAGGAGATCCAGAAGTCGGCGATCGCAGGCGAGAAGAAGGCGCTGCAGGAATTCCGCGAGGCGACGGCGAAGAGGCACAAGATCCTCTCCGCGATGGCGCCGGCGTGGAAGGAAATGCAGAAGATCGCCACCGACGTCGCCCGCGCCGTCTCCGGCGCGCTCGAAGCCACCAAGCGCATCGACGGCTTCATGACGTCGTACGAGAGCGTGCGCGCGGCGGAGGAGAAGGCGACCCGCGCTCTGGGCTGGAACGCGACGCAGCTCTTCGTGGTCTCGCTGCTGGTGATGGCGGTGGCGATGGGCGGCGCGTTCGTGAACTTCAACCTGATCGCGCTGCCGATGAGCGAGCTGGTCCCCTCCGGCAACCGCATCGCCGGCATGCCGGTTTCCACCGTCGCGGCGCTCGTTGTGGTGCTGATGGAGATCGCGGCCGGTGTATTCGCGATGGAGATGCTCGGGATCACCAGCTTCTTCCCCAAGCTGGAGCTGCTGCCCAGGTCGCGGCGCCGCATCATCCTCGTGGTCGCGGTTGGCGGTCTCTTCATGCTGGCCTGCATCGAGTCCTCGCTGGCCATCCTCCGCGAGCAGATCGTCGAGTCGTCCACCGCGCTGAAGGCGTCGCTGGCGGGCATCAAGGAGCATCCGGTGGCCCACACCGCGTCCTCGCGCATTCCGGTGGTCGGCCAGGCCGTGCTCGGGTTCATCCTTCCCTGGATCCTGGCGATGGTCGCCGTCCCGCTGGAGACGATGATCTCGACCGGTGGCCACATCGTTCTCAGCACGGTGACCGGACTGATGCACGTCGGCTGGATGGTCTGCCGCCTGGGCGGTCACGGCATGCGGTACCTCTGCGAGGCCGCCCGGCACGTGTACGACATCTACATCGTCATTCCGCTGCAGATCGAGCGGATGGTGGGCGGCGGCTCGCGGCAGAGCCCGGTAGCGGCGGTCGGAGTGCGCGGCCAGGGAGTGCGCCCGTGAAGCGCGCCTCGATCGTGGCCTGCGCCCTTCTTGCACTCTCCTGCTCTAGCGGCGCGCGGTATTCGCAGGCGATCGTCGCGCTGGTGGACGTGTCGGGGACATACGCGGACCAGCGGCCCGAGGTCGTGGACGTGATCCGCAAGGGCCTCTTGCCTCGCCTGACCCCGGGCGACACGCTGGTCGTCATCCGCATCGACAACGAGAGCTACGGCAAGCAGAACGTGGAAGCCAACATGACGCTCGACGTCCGGCCCTCGAGGGCCAACGCGCAGAAGCTGGCGCTGGCGAGCACGCTCGACGCCTTCGCCCACAAGCGCCTGCGCTCGGGCCACACCGACATTCGCGGGGCGATGATGCTGGGCGCGGAGTATCTGCGGGAGACCAACGCCGGCCGCCGCACCATGGTGGTCTTCAGCGACATGGAGGAAGACCTTCCTCGCGGCGTGAAGCGCGACATGGCCCCGGACGAGCTGAAAGGAGTGCGGGTGCTGGCGATGAACGTCAAGCGACTCGCCCGCGACAACGCGAACCCCACCGCATACCGGGCGCGGCTGGCAGGCTGGGAGAAGCAGCTCACCTCCCACGGCGCGCGCGAGTTCAAGGTGGTGCTCGAGGCGGAGAAGCTGGCCGAGCTGATCGACGAAGGCTAGCCACAGTTCTGATGCTCTACTTTTCGTCCTCGCGTGGGCCTGCCGAGGGTTTCTTGTCGGGCTGGGTCTGCGCGCCCTTTCCGGCGGTGCCCCGGGTCGAGGCGGAGCCGGCCCCCTCGTCGGTGCCGCTCGCCACGCCTCCGGCCGCGCCGTGCTGCGCGCCGTCGGGATAGTTCCGGCCCTGCGGCACAGGCTCGCGTTGCACCGGGGTCATCGGGGCGCCCGAGCCCATCGGCTTCGGGTCCTCGTTGCGCTGGGGCGGGGAGTCGGCGGGCCGGTTCAAAGAGCGTTTGCGGTTGCGCGGCCGCGCCTGCGAGTTGACCTTGCCGCGCGCACGCTCGTTCTGGATGCGCGAGCCTCCTTCGCGAATGCCGGTGCCGCCGCGCGGGCCTTCGTCGGTGCGTCCGCCTGCCATTCCATTTGCGTCGCCGCTCTCGATGCCCGCCGCGGGCGGGCCGGTGCGCTCGTCACCGCCAGCGGTCGACCCGCGCGACCCTCGCTGCGAGGTGTCCGCGGCGCGGTTCGCATCGGTGGGCGTCGGGGCGGAGCCCCGCTGGGCGCTGTCCGGGCGGCCTTCACCAGTGCTCTGTGCCATGGCCAGCGCCCAGAGAAGCGCGCCGAGAAGAAGGCTGTTCATGCTGGAAAGGTAGCTACTACCGTGTCTTGCCGGGCGCCTCCAGCAAGGGGCCCGGTTGGCTGCTCTCCGAAGTGGCGGGCGACTCGAACAAGTCGGCGCGCGACGCCGACTCCCCCAGCCGCGCGCGCAGGTCGGCATCGAGGGCGAGGATCACGGACTCGAGCCGCTGTACGCGCGATTCCAGCGCCTGTCCGGCGGTCCTCCGAATCTCCGAGTCGACCTGGAGTTCCCTGTCCTTGAGCTTGAACCACTTCCAGACGAACACCAGCGCGACCGGAAACCCGAACGTGGCGAGAATCGCGATGATCGGAATGAGCAGCTCCAGCATGGCGGTGTTCATGGTCGGTACCGTACGCACGGGAAGCACGACCTTTTCAAGTGCCGCGCCGCGCGATCCGGAAAAAAAGGAAACGCGCCCCCGGGGCGTTTCCCGGGAGCGCGTCGGCCATCAAACGTCCGTGGATCAGTTCGCGGGCGTCACGGGCGCCGCGGCATTGGCATTGCGCTGCTCCAGCGCATTTGCGCGGTGCTCGACCCGGTCGCCGCGCTTCTCGCGGCGCTCACCCTGCCGCTCCATGCGTTCGCCCTGGCGCTCCATCCGCTCGCCGCGCCGTTCCTGCCGATCGGCGGCGCGCTCAAGCGCGTTCGCGGCCTTCACGTGGCCCGCTGCGCGAAGCTCCTCGGCGCGCTGGTCCTTGGCTTCCGCCTTCTGCACCAGGTTTTCGCCGCGCTGCTCGCGCCGCTCACCGTGCTTCTCACGCCTCTCGCCCTGACGCTGGAGCCGCTCCGCTCGGCGCTCCATCCGATCCGCGCGATCCGCCCGCGCCATCGCGGGAACGAGCACGAGAGCGGCAACCATTCCTCTCAAGAGCGTCTTCATCCGTGTCCTCCGGGGATGCTCGATCAACCCACGGATCGGGGACGCGGTAAAAGGATCAGCCGGAGGCGCGGGTGGGTTCGCGACGCAGATGTCGCCTCTCCTCCACCCTTGGAAGCAAGGCGAGCACACGCGCGCGCTCGTCCGGATCCGCGGCCAGGGCCAGCGACGCCTTCGCGGCGAAGAGGTCGAAGAAGACCCGCAGCGCCCCCTGTGCCTCGAGGAGCTGCGCGTGCTCGTCGGCGACGGTGGCCGGCGCTCCGGCGATCTCGGCCAGGTCGCGGACCAGGTCCTGCATCGTCTGCACGTCCTCGGGGAGGACGCCGATGTCGTCGCGCACCTCGCGGTGCGCCTCCAGCGCCGCGAGGATCCGCGTGAGGGCGCGCGCGACCTGCGCGGGCTGCCGCGCCGAGAGCGGATCGCCGAGCCCGAAATCGCGCGCGACGCGCCGGCCATCCGCGCTCCTCGTCACACGGAGCACCGCGGTGCGCAGCGCCTGCGCGGTGGTGGCCGCGTCGGCGAGGAGATCGGCCGCTTCCTGCGACCGTCCACGCGCGCTCACCGCGGCGGCGGGCATTGCCTGCAGGTGGTCCTCGATCTCGCGGGCAAGGTCCAACGCTGCCTCGCAGTAGGCGCCGTTCAGGCCCCGCCGGGACAGCTCCTTCGAGTGCTCCCCGACTGCCTGCACTACGGCGCGCGCAGCCTGCGCGTCCGCCAGCGGATCGGAGCGACACATCGTCGCGCCCTCCGCGTTGCGGACCGCTCGGGCCACCAGATCGGCGCGCGCATCGGACGCGGAGCGCCCAGAGGGCTTCGCCGGAAGTGTCGGGTTCTTTCGGGCCATCTCGGCCCTCCAGTGCTTGGATATGCCGGTAGGAGCAGCTTCGGCTGAGGTGCGGCAATGACTGTCCCGCAAACGCGCGAGATTGGCAATCCCCGGCGGTCTGCGGTGTCACCGGGGCGGCTCGCGCGCGGGGTGCGCGCGCTGTACCCTCCCGGCATGCTGCACGTCGCGAATGGTGATCATGCTCTCGCCGTGCTGCGCGCGGCCGGTTTGCAGGGCGAGGTCATCGCCTGGTCCGACGTGCTCGATCAGGGCCCGGTCCGCGGCGAGCCCGGAACGGCCGCCTTTCGCGAGCTTCGGGCCGAATGGCTGGCGACGAACGGCGCGGGCGAATTGGAGCAGGTGAGCGCGCAGCTCGAACGATGGGACGCGGCGCTCCGCACTCCCGCGGGGGAAACCGTGCTCTGGTTCGAGGCCGACCTGACCTGCCAGCTCGCCCTCCTCCACCACCTCGTGCTGATCGAGGCGTCAGCCGTCGTCACCCGGGAGCCTGTGCCAGAACAGAAAGACTTCGCTGCGCTGCTCGACACCCGCAAACGCTACGACCGCGCGCAAGCGCGCAGGGCCTGGGAGGCGGTCGCAGCGCCCGATCCACGAGGCCTGCAGGCGCTCGACGTTGCCGGTCTTCCGCCGCAGATGGGCCCGGCTCTTCGCCGCCTCATCGAGGAGCTTCCGGAGGTGGGCAGCGGACTGTCGCGTACCGAGCGGACGGTCCTCGAGGAAGAGGGATCGTTCCCCCGGGTGCAGGCCCGCGAGCCCGTCCCCTGGATCACCGACCTCTTCTTTGCGCGGGTGGTGACGGAGCTGCACGAGGCGGGAATGTTCGATGAGCCCGCGCGCAGCGAATGCCTGGGCGGCAAGCTCGACTACCGGACGCGCGCGACGGATCGCTGGGTGGGCGGCGTCCTGCTGAGCGGATCGTCCTGCTTCCGCCGCGACGGATCGCGCATCGTTCCGCCCTGAAGCCCGGAGTCAGCGGTCGCGCGCGACGCGTTCCGCCGGACAAGGCGCGCCCGCGCCGGCCCAGGCCTTGAACGCGCGAACGAACTCGTCGTGGGAAACGGGCACCGGCTTCCGACCATATCCTGGCGACCAGCCCCATCGGGTCAGAGCATCGTCCGCCATGTGATGCGTGAGGCCGGCCATGTCGAGTCCGCCATTCTGCCGGCGATCCTTGAGCTGCAGGCAGAGCTCGCGGGAGCTGCGCCCGGCGAACACCATCCTGTGCTCGGGCGGAGGCAGGCGCCATTCCGTCGAGACGCCCGGCGGCATGTGCGCGCCGTAGCTGTCGGGCGGGTTCGCCTTCCCGTGGCAGGTGGAGCAGGCGAGGCCCACAGCTCCGCGGCCGGAAGGACCGCGCTGGACCGATTGCTGATGGATGTGTCTGTCGTCGCCCTGCGTGGGCTGATCCCCGTTGGGATGGCAATTCACGCAGCGCGGGCTCTGCAGCACGGCGCGGATCGTCTCGAACGACGCGATGGGATCGCTGGCGGCAGAGGGCGCCCCGGACGCCGGGGCCGGGGCGGGTGCGTGCGAGCACGAGATCGCTGCGAAGCCGGCGATGTAGAAAATGGGCGCTCTCATCGACGACTCACGCCAGCCGAAGCGGCAGCGATCGCAGCCGCTGCCGGGTCAGTGCGTACACCGCGTTGGCGACCGCCGCGGAGATCGGCGCCGCCGCGGGCTCTCCGATGCCTCCCATCTTCGCGTCGCTCTCGAGGACCTGCACCGAGACGTCGGGCATCTCCGGCATGCGCAGGACGAGGTAATCGTGGAAATTGCTCTGCTCCACGCGGCCCGCCTTCAGCGTCACCTCGCTGTGCAGGACCGCCGCGAGCCCGAAGGCCATCGCGCCCTGGACCTGCGCCTCGATGCCCAGCGGATTGATGGCCGTCCCGCAATCCACCGCGCAGCTCACCTTGTGCACGTGGATCTCCTTGTCCTTGTCCACGGAGACTTCGGCCACCTGCGCGACGATGCTGCCGAACGACTCGTGGACGGCGAGCCCGCGCGCGCGACCCTTGGACGGCGGCGTCCCCCAGCCGGCCTTCTTCGCGGCCGCTTTCAAGGCGCGCAGGTGGCGAGGCTTGTCGGCGAGCAGCATGGAGCGGAATTCGAGCGGATCGCGTCCGGCGGCCCAGGCCAGCTCGTCGATCGCGCTCTCCATCGCGAAGGCGGTGTGCGTGTTCCCGACGGACCGCCACCAGAGGACAGGGACGGGCAGGCGCGGGGAGTGGACCACGACGCGGCGATCGCGGATGGCCTCGAGATACGGCGAGTCGACGACGCCCTCGACGGAGGTGGCGTCGATGCCGTTCTTCACCATGAACTGCTCGAACGGCGTTCCCGTGAGGATCGACTGGCCGACGATGCTGTGCCTCCAGCCGACCGGACGGCCCTGCGAATCCAGGCCGGCCTCGATGCGGTGGAGGAACAGCGGCCGGTAGTAGCCTCCCTGGATGTCGTCCTCGCGGGTCCAGACGACCTTCACGGGGACCTTGGCCACCTTGGCGACGTGCACCGCCTCAGCGACGAAGTCCGAGGACGGCGTCGCACGCCGACCGAATCCGCCGCCGAGGAACTGCGTATGGATCGAGACGTTCTGCTGCGGGATGCCCGCGATCTTCGCGGCCGTCATCTGATCCATGGTCTGGAACTGGGTGCCGGTCCAGATCTCGCAGCGGTCTCCCTCCAGCTTCACCGCGCAGTTCATCGGCTCCATGGTGGCGTGGGCGAGGTAGGGGACGTCGTACTCGGCGATGACCTTCTTCGCCGCGCCGGAGAGCGCGGCGTCCGCGTCGCCCTTTTCCGTGGCGACGGCGCCTTTCGTCTGCGCCTGCGCGCGGTAGTCCTCGAGCAGCTTCGCGCTGTCGAGCGACGCGCCGGGCCCGAGGTCCCAATCGACCTGGAGCGCGTCGCGGCCGAGCTTCGCGCTCCAGAAGTTGCTCGCGACCACCGCGACACCCGAGGGAACCTGGACGACCTGTTCGACGCCCTTGACGGCGCGCGCCTTGGCCGGATCGAACGACTTGACGGTGCCGCCGAACACGGGCGAGCGCGCGACGAGCGCGGTCCGCAGCCCAGGGAAGCGGACGTCGATCCCGAACCCGGCCTTCCCGATGACCTTCTCCGGCGAATCGAGGCGACGCGTGGGCTTGCCGAGGATCTTCCAGTCCTTGCGATTCTTGAGCTTGAAGGACTGGGGCGGCGTCTGGCCCTGCGCGGCCACCGCAAGCTCGCCGTAGGAGAGCTTCTCCTTGCCGCGCAGCACGAACCCGTTCTCCGTGCGCAGCTTCTTCGCGTCCATCTTCCAGTTCGCGGCCGCGGCGCGTACGAGCATCGCCCTCGCCAGCGCGCCCGCCTGGCGGTAGCGGTCGAACTCCGACGAGGTGCTTGTCGAGCCGCCGGTCATCTGCATCCCGAAGGCCGGATGCGCGTAGACCGGTGCGGCCGGAGCATGCTCGACGCGGATCTTCGACCAATCGCAGTCGAGCTCCTCGGCGACGAGCATGGCGAGGCTGGTCCAGATCCCCTGACCCATCTCGGAATGGGCGAGCAGCACCGTCACCGATCCGTCGGGAGCGACGCGCACGAACGCGTTGGGATCGGGCAATTGCTTCGCCGCCGCCTGCGGCACGGCCCCCAGCTTGCGCGGGACGTGGAAGGCGACGAACAGGCCAGCCCCGGACAGGAGCGACTTCTGCAGCAGCGCGCGCCTTGTCAGGTTGGTCATCGCTCGGCCCTCCTCTTCGCAGCCGCGCGGTGCACCGCCTCGCGGATGCGCTGGTACGTCCCGCAGCGGCAGATGTTGCCCGCCATCGCGACGTCGATCTCCTCGTCACTCGGATCCGGGTTCTGCGCCAGGAGCGCCGCCGCGGACATGATCTGCCCTGGCTGGCAATAGCCGCATTGCACCACGTCCTGATCCACCCAGGCCTTCTGCACGGGATGCGCGCCATCCGGCGAAAGTCCCTCGATGGTGGTCACCATGCGGTTGCCGACCGCCGAAACCGGCAGCACGCAGGACCGCACGGCCTGGCCTTCGAGGTGCACGGTACAGGCCCCGCACTGGGCCATCCCGCATCCGTACTTGGTTCCGGTGAGGCCGAGCACCTCTCGCAACACCCAGAGAAGAGGCATGTCGTCGGGCGCATCGACCTGGTGGGCCGTCCCGTTCACGTTCAGCTGCATCGCAAACCTCGCGGTGTGGTCGGAATCCGTTCGCTGCAGCGCGGGGATCCAAGGGAGTCCCCGGGCCGGAAGATGCGCCAACGGCGCGGGCGGTTCAATCCTCTTTTGTGGCGCCGTCGGGCGCCCGGCATCGCAGCGCCAGTCGACACTCATCGATGCAGCGGCTTGATCCGTCGTCCCCATCGGGACCATGGACGGTCTGCCCTGACGCGACCCACGACGGCCGCCAGGCAAGGGAGAGGGAACATGCGCATTCGAGGAAGAATCACCGTAGTAGGACTGCTCGCTGCAGGCGCAACGGCGCTCGGCTGGGCCGTGTTGGCGCGCGCGTCGGGCGAGGATGGCATCGCGAAGCGGGCCGCGAGAGGACAGCTGAAGGCCGCCGTGCTGAAGATGAAGGTGCAGAAGGACGGCCAGGAGGTGACGGTGACGCGTACCCTGCCCTTCCTGTCCGCGGGCACGGTGGTCGCCGCCCAGCAGGCGCTGGGCATCTCGGCTGGCGACGATCGGGAGGAGGCGGCCGACGCGGCCGGCACGGGACAGGACCTGCCCACCGCCGACCTCGGCTCAGGCCCCGGATCTCTCGGGTGCCCAGGCCGGGACAGCAACGGGAACAAGCGAGTCAACCAGGACTGCAGCTTCCGCCGCCAGGCGGAGGAGACGATCACCTTCAACCCGCTCGATCCCAACGAACTGCTTGCGGGCCAGAACGACAGCCGGGTGGGATTCAACCAGTGCGGCATCGACTGGTCGACCGACAACGGCAAGCACTGGGGCGACCTGCTGCCGCCGTTCCGCCAGAAGCTGAACGAGCCGTTTAGCCAGGAGCCCACTGCCTCCGATCCCAACCGCCACACCATTGGCGGCGGTCCGGGAACGGAACATACGTACGACGCCGCCAGCGACCCTGCGGTGGCGATCGACGCCTTCGGTCGCGGCTACTTCAGCTGCGTCGTCTTCGATATACTCAGCAACGCCAGCGCGCTGTTCGTCACCCAGTCGCCGCCGGGGGCGCACGGATCGTTCTTCTTCAACGTCACGTTCCGCCAGTGGATGGTCGCCGAGGACAACAACGGCCTCGTGTTCCACGACAAGAACTTCATCGCAGCGGACCGGGATCCGAACGGCGTCAGCCCCAACAAGGGAAACGTGTACGTGACCTGGACCGTGTTCAGGTTCGACCAGAGCGGCAGCTATCAGCAGTCGCCAATCTTCGGATCGATGTCGACGGACGGCGGCCGCCACTTCTCTACTCCGGAGGACATCAGCGGCAGCTCGGATACGCTCTGCTTCTTCGGCAACTTCTTCGATCCGACGCTCGGTGAGCACAAGTGCGACTTCAACCAGGGTTCCGATCCGATCGTCCTCCCGAATGGCGATCTGGAAGTAATCTTCAACAACGGGAACACGCCTGCCGGAAACCCGAACGGCCAGCAGCTCGGCGTGCACTGCCATCCAACCGGCAACTCGGCGACAGGGACCGCCCATCTCAATTGCGTGGAGCCGGCGAAGGTCGGCAACGACATCATCACCGGCGAGCCGCAATGCGACTTCGGGCGCGGGCCAGAGGAGTGCATCCCTGGGGCGTATATCCGGACGAACGACTTCCCGCGGATCAGCCGGAATACCGAGAATGGCCATCTGTATGCGGTGTGGCAGGACTACCGGAACCAGGAGTACGATATCCAGCTTTCCATCTCGACGGACAGCGGGCTCACCTGGCACGAGGCGGGCACGGTGAACCCCGACCGCGGTCTCGATCACTACTTCCCGGCCGTAGACAAAGCGCTGACCGCAAATGGTTTCAACGACCGCGTCGGCGTCAGCTACTACCGGACCGAGCGCGTCCCGAACGAGAACACGACGCCGACAGGCGGATTCCTCACTTGCAATCCGAACCAGGGCGGCGATCCCACCGCCTGCAGCGCGGGAGTTGGCCTCGGCAATTCGGACTACGTGCTCGCTGGAGGCACCGGCGCGCAAACGCCATATGACTTCAAGGTGGTCTCACCCGTCTTTGCTCCACCGGACGGCGCCCAGACGGGCTTCAATGGCGACTACAGCGGGCTGACGATCAACAAGGGAACCGACGCACATCCCATCTGGTCCGATACGCGGAACGTCGACCCCTACGCGCCGGCGAACGGGGTGATTCACGACGAAGATATCTTCACCGACAACGTCGGCCTCCCGAACGGGCAGGCCAGGGTTACGCTCGGCGCCACCATAGGCCATCGGTAGCGATCACGTCCGCGGACGGAGGGCGCCCGAGCGGCCCCCTCCGTTTCGCCGCCTCCGCCGGTATCGAGATGCTATTCTCGGCCGACCTCTTTCCCGAGGCGACCGAGAATGGCTGAGAACCTCGCAGAAACGATCCGCCGCAAGCAGAAGGAGCTGCTGTTCCCCAACGTCGGCACCTATTACGAGGAGGCGCTGCCGCTGGAGTCCGGCCGGGGAATGTTCGTCAAGGACGTGGAGGGGCGCGAGTACCTCGACTTCTTCGCCGGCATCCTCACGGTCAGCGTCGGCCACTGCCATCCGGCGGTGACCGAGGCCGCCATCGCGCAGCAGCGCAAGCTGGTGCACGTCTCGACGCTCTATCCCACGGTGCCGCAGCTGCAGCTGGCCGAGAAGCTCGTGCAGCTGAAGCCGATGAAGGAGCAGGCGAAGGTCTTCTTCACCAACTCCGGCACCGAGGCGAACGAGACCGCCGTGGCGCTGGCGAAGGAGGCGACGGGACGTCACGAACTGGTCGTCCTCCGCCACAATTATGCGGGCCGCGGGACCTTGGCGCTGAGCATGATGGGCAACAAGCACTACCGGCCCCGCACGCAGAGCGAGGTGTCCGGCATCCGCTTCGCCCATGCGCCGTACTGCTATCGCTGCGACTTCGGCCTGAAGTACCCCGATTGCGGCGTCGCCTGCGCAAAAGATCTCAAGTCCCTCATCGAGACCACGACCGACGGCGAGATCGCCGCCTTCATGGCGGAGCCGATCATGGGCGTCGGCGGATTCATCACGCCGCCGAAGGAGTACTTCGAGATCGCCGTGCCGATCGCGCGCAATGCGGGCGGCCTGTTCATCGCCGACGAGGTGCAGACCGCGTGGGGCCGCACGGGCGGCAAGTGGTGGGGCGTCGAACAGTACGGCGTCGAGCCCGACATCCTCACCAGCGCCAAGGGCATGGCCAATGGGCAGCCGATCGGCTTGACGATGGCGAAAGCTGCGGTGGCCGACAAGGGCACGTTCGCGAACATCTCGACGTTCGGCGCCAGCCCGATCAGCATGGCGGCCGCTGGCGCGACCCTCAAGATCATCGAGGAGGAGAAGCTGCTCTTCAATGCGCAGATGATGGGCAAGGCGCTGCGGGAAGGGCTCGAGTCGCTGCAGCAGCGCTTCCAGGGCATCGGCGAGGTCCGCGGGATGGGGCTGATGCAGGCGATCGAGCTGGTGAAGGATCGCGGTACGAAGGAGCCCGACCCGCAGGGGACGAACCGGCTGATGGAGGCGACGCGCAAGCGCGGTCTTCTGATCGGAAAAGGAGGCCTGTACGGGAACGCGCTGCGCATCGCGCCGCCGATGGTGGTCAACAAAGGGCAGATCGACGACGCGATCCGGCTGCTCGGCGAGGCGCTCGGAGAGGCGTTGAAGCAATGAGAAGAGCGCTACTCGCCATCCTGCTCGTGGTCGCGTGCAAGCGTCAGGCTCGGCCGCCTTCGCTCGGCGAAGCCATCTCCGTCGAGCAGCCGGGAGGATCGGCGTCGCAGCTCTTCTCGCAGGGCAGCGAGATCCCCACCAGCGCTACGGAGAGCTTCACCACCGCGAAGGACAACGAAAAGCGGCTGCTGGTGCATGTGCTGCGCGGCGCCGGACGGACGGCGGCGAACCTCAAGTCCGAGGCATGGTGGGAAGTGGACGGTGTGTCCCCGGCCCGGGCTGCGGAGCCGCGCGTCATGGTTACGTTCGAAGTGGATGCGCAGGGCCATCTCGCCCTCAGCGCGCGCGAGGATGACAGGCGGTTATCGGTGAAGAAGCTGGACGACCTTCCCAGTGTCAAGACGGCGCCCTCCCCCCTCGCGGAACCGGACGACGACGAGGATCTGGAGGAAGATCCTCCCGAGTAGGGCGCCGTATGCCGAACCTGATTGCGCTGGCGATCCCGTTCTTCTTCCTGCTCATCGGCGTCGAGCTGTGGGCGGCAAAGCGCCGCGGGCTCAAGCTCTACCGGTTCGCGGACGTCGTCGCCGACCTCTCTTGCGGCATGACGCAGCAGATCCTGCTGGTCTTCGAAGTCGCCGTGATCACGGGCGGTTACGTCTGGTTGTACCAGCACCGCCTGTTCACCTTTCGCGAGGGCTCCCCTTGGCCGTGGGTGATCGCCTTCGTGGCGGTCGACCTCGTCTACTACTGGTGGCACCGCCTCTCGCACCGGGTGAACCTGCTCTGGGCGGTCCACGCCGTGCACCACCAGAGCGAGGATTACAACTTCGCCGTCGCCCTGCGGCAGGCCGTGCTCTCGGTCTGGACCATCTGGCCGCTGCACCTTCCCCTGGCGCTGATCGGCATCCCGCCGGCGACCTTCCTCGTCGTCGACTCGCTGAGCACCCTGTACCAGTTCTGGATCCATACCGAGCTGGTGGGAAGGCTCGGCTGGTACGAGTGGATCTTCAACACGCCGTCGCAGCATCGCGTGCACCACGCGATCAATCCCCGATACCTCGACCGCAACTACGCGGCGACGCTCTGCATCTGGGATCGCCTGTTCGGCACGTACGTCGAGGAGCGCGAGCAACCCGTCTACGGGCTGGTGAAGCCGCTCCGGAGCTTCGACCCGCTCAAGGCGCAGGTATACCATTTCCTCGAGATCGGCCGGCGAGCCCGGACGATGCGCGGGCTCGACCGCCTGCGTGCGCTCTTCCGGGGTCCCGAATGGGGCCATCCGCCCGCGCCGGAGATCACCCGCGCCGAGCAGCGGAAGCACGCGGCCGAGCTCACGGGACGTCAGTTGGCGTGGCTTGCCACGACGCTGGTGATCGGAATCGTCGCGACCTTCCTGCTGCTCTGGTTTCAGTTCTCGCTGCCGCTCTGGAAGCGGATCGCCGTCGCTGGCTTCGTCCTGGCGCTGATGGCGAGCTGGGGCCTTCTTCTCGATCGGCGTCTGATCTGGAGCAGGAGCGCGAGCGCGCCCAGCGCGGCGCCCGGTCCGGTCTGAGCCTGCGAGCAGCCGCAGCCCGAGGACGATTCCGGCGCAAGGCAGGTCACCGTGGGCTGTCCTTTCGGGTAGATGGCGCAGATGCCGGCGATGTCGTCCGTTCCCAGGCGACGTTTGCTCGTCTCCCCCGGCGGCGCATTGGCGTACATCGTCGCATTCGAGTCCAGCGAGTGATCGAGTCCCAGCGTGTGGCCGGCCTCGTGCGTGACCGTGTTCTGGACGTCGATGCAGCCCGTCCCGGACGCGGTCGGGCAAGGGAGGACGTCGACGACGCTGAAGGTGAATTTCGTTCCGGCGCTGGAGGGCGCGTCGTTCAGCTCGATGTCGGTGTCGAGGATCTGGCCGGTGAGACGGTTGGCGGTGGTGGTCGTGGTAGCGATGACGCTATCGCCGTGACTGTCATCCCAGCAGTCGTAGGCGTTCGAGCATCCGCCTTGGGTCAGGCAGGGGTCGTTGGCGGGAACGACGTCGCGGCACGCGCGCGTCCGCCACAGCACCAGATTGTGGTTCGTGCTCCCCTGGAAGTAGCCGACGAGCCGGTTTTGCGCAGAGGTGGAGAGAGACTCCTCGGGGAACGCGAGATCGGTGCAGGAGACCGCCGCCCAGGTCGCGAGGCTGCTGCGAATGGCGGCGAAGGTGTCGGCGGTGGGCGCATCCGGGGTGCCCTGCGAGTCGATCTGGAAGCCGTGGCCGCGGCTCTGCCACCACACACACAGGCCGGTGCCGTTCGTTTTCGTGCGCACCCATGCGCGCGCGGGCAAGGCGCAGAAGAGGAGAACGACCGCGACACGCTTCACCGCCGGGCGCTCCGCAGGACGCGGGCGCGCAGCTCGTCGAGCGAGAGATCGTCCTGTTCGGCGGGCGCACAGCGTAGACAGGTCAGCCCGTGCCGATCGCGCATGGCGCGCTTCGGCAGATCCGCCGGCGCTCCGACAGCGAACTTTCCCAGCGCCATGCCCTCGACGCCGTACGTTCCGGGCGCGCGTCGGTGCAGAAACACCACCACTTCCTCGCCGTCACGAAAGGCGGCGGCGCCCTGCACCGTCTGGGAGAGATCGCCGACTTCGCCGCCAGGCACGAGGACAGTCACCTCCCCTGCCGGCGTGCCCTTCCATGCCTCGATGGAATGAAGGACGACGGCGGTGAAGATCTGTCCGCCCCCCTTCGTCCACGCGCTGGTCCGCCGGATCACGCGCCCGTACACGACCGCGTCCGCCGATGCGGTCAACGACTCGATGTCGAACGGTCCCTGGACCGTCGCAGCGATGAGCAGCGCGAGCAGCATCAAGCGAGGGTACTACGGAATCGCGCCGCCACCGTCGTTGCGAACGTCGCAGGCGGCGACGCGCCAGCGCGTGTCGGCGTCGATCTGTATCCCGCAGGCTTTTCCCCACAGCGTGTCGAAGAAGCCGGGACCGTGATCCTGGAAAGGCTCGCCGCCGAACTGCAACTTGTGTCCGCGCTGCTCCAGGGCTCGCGCAGTGGCGGCCTCCAGCCCGCTGGGCTCCACGCGGACGAGGTCGGGGTAGAGATTGTGGTGCAGGCGCGGCTGAGCGATGGCGCGATCGACCGGCATGCCGTCGTCGATCACGTGCACGATGGCCTGCACGACCGTGGTCGGAATCGACGCTCCGCCTGAAGAGCCGATGGCGAGCAGCAGCGCGCCGTCGGGAGCGAAGACGAACGTCGGCGCCATGGACGAGAGCGGCACCTTCCCCGGGCCCGGCGCGTTCTCCACGTCGCCTCGGACGCCGTACGCGTTGGGAACACCGGCGGCGACGGCGAAGTCGTCCATCTCGTCGTTGAGGAGGAAACCCGTCCCCTTGGGAACGACGCAGGAGCCGAAGGCGTCGTTCACGGTGGTGTTGAGCGCGACCGCATTTCCTTCTTCGTCCACGGCCGAGACATGGGTCGTTCCATGCTCCTGCTGGACCACGACCTGGGCCGTCGGCGTCGCCTGCTCGCCGATCTGCCGCGCGAGATCTCCGGCGAAGTCCTTGGCGACCATCCGCCGCACCCGCTCCTCGACACCAGGATTGAAGTCGGGGTCGCCCAGCCTCTGCCGCACGGCATAGAGCCGTTTCTCGGCCTCGATCATCGCGTGCAGGAAGCGGTCCGGCCGATAGCCTCCCGCCCTGGGCTGCTCGCGCTCGAGCACGTTGAGCAGCGCGGAGACGATGAATCCGCCGCTCGAAGGCAGCGGCATGCTGACGATGCGGTAACCGCGATACGTCGACTCGATCGGCTGCCGCTCGCGAACCTGGACCCGCGACAGGTCGTCGGGCGCGAGCACTCCGCCGCGCGCGGCGAGGGTGTCGACGATGCTCTTCGCGATCCGTCCCTTGTAGAACGCGTCGGGACCCCGCTCTCCGATGGCGTGCAGGGTGCGCGCGAGATCCGGCTGGATGAGCTTGTCTCCGGGCTGCTTCGCCTCATATTCGCCGTCGTCTCCCCGGCGCAAGAAGATCCGCGCCGCCTCCGGATCGGCGGCGAGGCATTCCAGACGCCACTCGGAAGCGCGCACGAACTGGACGTTCACCTGGAACCCGCGGAGCGCGATCTGCTCGGCGGGGCTGACGACCTGCGCGAGCGGTTTCTTTCCGAAGCGCTTGAGCAACTCGGCGTATCCCTTCACCGCTGCGGGAACGGCGACGCTGAGCGGGCCGGCGTTGGCGAGGTCCTGCCGCGCCTCTCCGTTCTGCACGTACATGTCCGGCCGCGCAGCGCGCGGGCCCACTTCGCGGAAGTCGAGCACGTGCACCTGTCTCGTCCGCGCCGTGTAGATCAGCGCGAATCCGCCCCCGCCGAGTCCCGAGCTCTGCGGCTCGACGACGCTGAGCGCGAAGGCCGCGGCGATGGCCGCGTCCGCCGCGTTGCCGCCGCGGCGCAGCATGGATGCGCCCGCCTCGGCGGCAAGCGGGTGGGCCGCGGCGACGGCGCCGCGGGGCGATACCGCGGGGAACGCGAGCAACAGCGCGAGCAGGAGCATGGCGGCGCACTATAACTTCTGCTATCTCGGCTGCCCCCATGGTTCGCGTCCGCTTCGCACCCTCGCCGACCGGGTACCTGCACATCGGCGGGGCGCGCACCGCCCTGTTCAACTGGCTGTGGGCGCGGAAGAACAAGGGCGTGTTCGTCCTGCGCGTGGAGGACACGGACCAGTCGCGCAGCACGCAGGAGAGCGAGCAGGCCATCATCGACGGGATGAAGTGGTTGGGCCTCGATTGGGACGAGGGTCCGATCGTGGGAGGCCCGCACGCGCCGTACTTCCAGATGCAGCGGCTCGCCACCTACGACAAGCACGCGGAAGACTTGATCGCGAAGGGCAAGGCGTACCGCTGCGACTGCACGAAGGAGGAGCTGGATCGGCTCCGCGAGCAGGCGGCGCGCGAGAAGCGGGGCTTCAAGTACCCGGGCACCTGCCGCGACAAGAATCTGCCGCGCGGGACGCCGGGCTCGGTGGTGCGGTTCCGCATGCCTGACGAGGGAGCCACGACGTTCACGGACCTGGTCAAGGGCGAGATCACCACCCAGCACAAGGAGCTGCAGGACGAGGTCATCCTCAGAGCCGACGGAGTGCCGCTCTACAACTTCGGCGCCGTGGTCGACGACATCGAGATGGAGATCAGCATGGTCGCCCGCGGCGACGACCACGTCGTGAACACGCCGCGGCAGATCCTCATGTACCAGGCGCTGCGGTACCCGGTGCCGCAGTTCGCGCACCTGCCGATGATCCTCGGCGCCGACAAGCAGCGGCTCTCCAAGCGGCACGGCGCAGTCAACGTCCTGCAGTATCGCGACGATGGTTACCTGCCGGGCGCGCTGGTGAACTACCTCGCGCGCCTCGGCTGGTCGCACGGCGATCAGGAGATCTTCACCATTCCCGAGCTGATCGAGAAGTTCGACTGGGAGCATGTGGGCGCCAACGCCGGGGTGTTCAACCCGCAGAAGCTGGAATGGCTGAACCAGCAGTGGATCAAGATGACGCCAGCGGAGGAGATCGCGAAGCAGACCGGCGTCTCGGCGCAGTTCGCCGCCCTGATGCAGGAGCGGGCGCGGAACCTGAACGAGATCCGCGATGCCTGGCGCGCGTATATGACCGCGGAGCTTCCCGCATACGACGACAAGGCGGTGGCGAAACAGTTGACCCAGGAGGCCAGGCCATTGCTCGTCGAGGCGCGGACGCTGATCGACCGGACCTTCCCCCAGGGACCGCAGGCCATGGAGCACGCCTTTCGCGCCCTGGCCGAGCAGCGCGGCCTCGGCCTCGGCAAGGTCGCGCAACCGGTGCGCGTAGCGGTGACCGGGACCACCGTCAGCCCTCCGCTGTTCGAGACCATCGCGCTGCTCGGCAAGGAGCGGACGCTGCGGCGCATCGATGCCGCGCTGGAGAAGACCCGATGAGAGTGGTGTTCGCGGTGCTGCTCGCCGCCACGGCGGCGGTTGCGGCAGAAGGGTTCAAGGCGCGCGGCTTCATCCTTCCCGACGGGGCGGTGAAGATCGACGACGACCGGTACCGCCTGCCGCAGCCCTGGGACGAGGCGGTGAAGTTCTACCGGCGCGCATATCCGCCGGGGAAGTACACGAGACGAACGCTGCACAGCCAGACGGCAGTCCGCGCGATGCACATCGAGAACTCCGAGAAGGGCGAGTGGGAAGGCGTCAATCTGTACGAGGCCGGACGCGGTGAAGTGCGCGTGTACATCCTGCCGCCTGCGCAGGCGCCGCCGCAGCCGCCGGCGAAAGGCAAGTCGCCTTGACAGCGCGGGGGTGCTTTTGTAGTTAGCGCGTCCCCGTTCGCTGGGGGATCGTCTAACGGCAGGACGTAGGACTCTGACTCCTACTATCCAGGTTCGAATCCTGGTCCCCCAACCATTGAGGGTGTAGTACCCTGTGGGTCAGAGTCGCGGGAGCGGCAAAGGAAAGGCGGCCCCATCGTCTAGCGGCCTAGGACGGAGGCCTCTCACGCCTCAAACATGGGTTCGAATCCCGTTGGGGTCACCAATTGGCCCGCCAGGGTGAGACTGGCGGGCTCTTTTACGTGGTACAGGCAAAGCCAGTAGCCGCCAAGCCTCCTGGCGCGCTGCGGCTACGCTGCCCGCGCCGGGCGGTCCGTCCGCATCCAGGTCTGCCCCTGGGCGCCCCGGCTGTATTTGACGAATCCCACCAGCAGCGCGGCATTCATCTCGACGAAATGAGCGGCCGCATCGGCGACGGCCCGCACGTGCCGCGGCGTCATCCCCAGGAGGCTGAGCGCGGCGAGCGCGTACGCGGTGCACTGCGTGAGCAGGGCGAGCGAGTAGAAGGTGCCCGCCCGCGCCAGGAACAGGTTGGCGACGAAGGCCACCACCAGGGCGTGCGGCACGAACCAGCGGAGCACCTTGTGCGACCAGAGCGCAAACGCGGTGAACCCATGGCGCGGCGAGAGCAGGTCCCGATGCTGCGAGAGCGCCCGGAAGCCGCCCGCCGCGATGCGGACACGCCGCCGGTACTCGCCGACGTGATCGGGAGCAGTCTCTTCGTGCGCGACCGCCTCGGGCTCGTAGGCCACCTTGGAGCCTGCCGCCAGGACCCGCAACGCGGCGACGAAGTCGTCGACGACGGTCCCTGCCGGCAGCGGCGGAAAGAGATCCTTGCGGACGGCGTAGATTCCTCCGTTGGCCCCCATCACGCAGCCGCGCCGCGACTCGTACAGCTTGAGCAGGCTCTCGAGCTTCCAGTAGGCGCCTTCCGTGACAGGGGCGCCCGCCGGAGAGTGCAGCCGCAGCCGCCCGCAGACCAGGCCCACCTCGTCGTCGCGCAATGGTTGTACGAGATGCCGGATGGCGTCGCGCTCGAACTCGGTATTCGCGTCCGTCATCACCAGGACGTCGCCCTTGGCGAGCGCCACCAGCCGGCTGAGGACTCCGGCCTTGCCGCAGCGCTCTGCGCGCGAGAGCTTCACCCCGCGCGCCCCGTACCGCTGGACGATGGCGTCGGTCTCGTCGGTCGAGGCGTCGGAGCCGATCAGGATCTCCAGCTTGTCCGGCGGATAGTCCTGGGCGAGCAGGTTCTCGACTCGCCGCGCGATGCAATCCTGCTCGTTGAAGGCCGCGATCAGGACGGAGACGCTGGGCAGGCCAATCTGGGCGGGCGGACGGCGACGCTCATTTCCGCCCAGGTACCCCCAGGCGCCGCGCGCCTGCGCGATCGCATCGAGCGCGACGAGTAGCAGCGGATAGATCACGTAGGTGTGCAGGACGCATCCGACTGCGACCCAGAACACGACGGCGAGCATGCGCCAGTCCGCAGCAATCGCCGTGCCTCGGCGGCGGCGCCGCAGGCACGCGACTGCCCCGGATACCGACACACTTCCCTGATGGGAACTTCAGTTCCCACCCTGTGGCGGCCGATACCCAGCCTCAGGAGGAATCAGCGACAAGATACGTCGCGCGCGCTCGTGCTGCGGGTTGCGCCTCAGGACCCTCTCCAGGAGCTGCCGGGCGCCGGCGGGATCGCCGCGGTCGAGCGAGATGTCCGCGAGGTCCACGTCGGCACGGAGCAACCTCGGCTCGATCTGACGCGCTTCGGAGAGGCCCTGAACGGCCTTCTCGTGGGCGCGGTTTGCTTTCGCAGCCGCGGCCTTGGCGTACAACACCCAAGCATCGCGCGGCGCCGCGCGTTCGGCCTGATCGGCGTGCGCGACCGCCCGGTCCGCGGTTCCGGCAATCGCTTCAGCAAACGCCATCGCGCGGAGCGCGGCAACGTCGTCCTTGTCCTCCGCGAATGCCTGCCGCGCCGCCGCGGCGCCCTGTTGCAGCAGCCGCGCCGCCGCGCGGCCCTCCTCGTCCCGCTCGGGCGCGGGAACGCGCTCGTAGAGATCCTTGTGCGCCGCGGCCCGCAGCAGCAGCGAGAATGCCCGCTCCGCCTCCGGCAAGGCGCGACCAGGCGCGCTGCGCGCTGCTTCGGTGAACAGCCTGGTGGCGTCCTCGAGGCTCCGGGTATCGTCGAGGAACATCTTCTCTCGACCCTGCCGCACCTTCTCGTCGAGCTCGCGAACCCGCTCGCGGCGGTGCAGCGCGATTCCGGCGACGCTCGCGAGGGCAAGAATCCCGAGCAGCACCGGCCAGCGTGCGCGCGACGCGCGATCGGCGGCAACCGAAGTGATCGGCCCCGGCGCCTCTGGCTCCGCGACTCCGGTCTGCACGAGTGGAAGCTCCGGCGGGTCGACGGCGACGACGGCGGGCGCAACGGGCACATCGGGTGCCGGAGACGCGGCAGCCGCCTGCGGCGCCGCCACCTCGAAGACGGCGTGGCAACGGCCGCACTCGACGCTGAACGGAGCTTCGGCAGCCGCAACCGCCCCCTCCTGGAGGGAAAAGACGGCGTGGCAGCGGCTGCACTCGATGACCATGGTCAGCTCTTGGCGGTGTCGCTCTTGTCGAGCCCGAACGCGGTGTGTAGCGCCCGGACCGCCAGCTCGGCATACTTCTCGTCGATCAGGCACGAGATCTTGATCTCCGAAGTGCTGATCACGCGGATGTTCACGCCCTCGTCCGCGAGCACCTGGAACATCTTGGCCGCGACGCCCGCGTGGTTGCGCATCCCGACGCCCACGATGCTCACTTTCGCGATGCCCTCCTCGTGCTCCACCTTCCCGGCGCCGATCTGCTTGCCGATCCTGCGGACCAGCTCGCTGGTCTTTTCCGCATCGAGGCGGCCGACGGTGAACGCCATGTCGGTGCGACCGTCTTCCTTGGCAGGCGTCTGGACGATGACGTCGACCACGACCCCCTGCTCGGCCAGGGAGCCGAACACCTTGGCCGCGATGCCCGGCTTGTCGGGGACGCTGCGGATCACGAACCGCGACTCGTCGCGCGTGAGCGCGATCCCGCTGACCAGCACTTCCTCCATCGCTGCGTCCTCCTCGCAGACCAGGGTACCCGCCTCGTCGCCGAACGACGACTTCACCCAGAGTGGCACTTTGTACTTCATGGCGAACTCGACGCTGCGGATCTGCAGGACCTTCGGACGCGAGCGAGCTTGCGGGCCCGGTCGCAGACGCGCGGATCGGTGGTGTAGACCCCATCGACGTCGGTGTAGATCTCGCACGAGTCCGCCTTGAGGGCGGCGGCGAGCGCGACCGCGGTGGTATCCGATCCTCCGCGCCCGAGCGTGGTGATGTTCCCCTGCTCGTCGATGCCCTGGAAACCGGCCACGACGGCGATCTCCTTCTTGCGCAGGCTCTCGCGCAGCTTGACGTCGTCGATGCTGCGGATGCGCGCGTTGGCGAACGCCGAGTCGGTGAGGATCCGCACTTGATGCCCGAGGAAGCTGCGTGCCCTTCCCTTCATCTCCTGGATGGCGAGCGCGAGAAGGCCTACCGACACTTGCTCACCCGTCGAGACCACCACGTCCTGCTCGCGCTGGCTGGGGCGCCTGGAGAATTCGCTCGTGAGCTTGAGCAGCCGGTTGGTCTCCCCGGCCATGGCGGACACGACGACGACCACGTCGTGGCCGGCCTTCCGCGTCGCGATCGCCTTCCGCGCGACGTTGCGGATGCGATCGGCGTCTCCCACGGAGGTGCCGCCATACTTCTGAACGATGAGCATCTAGCGGAACATATCGTGGACCGGGCGCGGCCGGGTAAAGGAACCGCGGGCGCCCGCTCTGGTGTACAAGCGGCGCATGCGCATCGTTCTCTCGGGCGAGAAACTGACACTCGAGGAAGTGGGCGCCGCGGCGCTCGGAGGGGCACGCGTCGAGATCGCGCCCAGGGCCCGGGACCGCGTGCGCGCCGCCCGGTCGCTCGTCGAGCGCATCGCCGCGGGCGATACCCCCACCTACGGCATCAATACCGGATTCGGGACGCTGGCGGAGGTGTCGATCCCGAAGAGCGACCTGCGCAAGCTGCAGCGCAACCTCATCCTGTCGCACGCGGCGGGCACCGGGTCACCCCTTCCGCTTCACGAGGTGCGCGCGCTGATGCTCCTGCGCGCGAACGTACTGTCCGGTGGGTATTCGGGCATAAGGGAAACCACGCTGGAGCTCCTGCTGGAGATGCTGCAGCGGGATGTCATCCCCGTCGTGCCCGAGAAGGGGTCCGTGGGCGCCAGCGGCGATCTCGCCCCGCTCGCGCACCTCGCGCTCGTGCTGATCGGCGAGGGAGAGGCCTTCTTCGGGGGGAACCGCCTCCCGGGCCGGGATGCGCTCGCGCGCGCCGGGCTCCAGCCGGTGGTGCTGGAAGCGAAGGAAGGTCTGGCGCTGGTGAACGGCACGCAGGCGATGCAGGCGGTCGGGACGCTGGCGCTGCTGGAAGCCGAGCGTTGCGCGCGGGTCGCCGACATCGCCGCCGCAATGACGGTGGAAGGCCTGATGGGGTCGCATCGGCCCTTCCTCGCCGCCATCCACCGGATCCGCGGCCACGAAGGCCAGACCCGGGTGGCGGCCGAACTGCGGGCTCTGCTCGCCGGCAGCGAGATCAACGCCGCGCACCAGGACGAGCAGTGCGACAAGGTGCAGGATCCCTACTCCCTGCGCTGCGCTCCCCAGGTGCACGGAGCCGCGCGCGACGCCCTCGCCTTCATCCGCCGGACGCTCGCGGTCGAGGCCAACGCCGCCACCGACAATCCCCTGGTATTCGCGGAGGATCTCGACGACGTCTCCGCCGGCACCATCGTCAGCGGTGGCAACTTCCACGGTCAGCCGGTGGCACAGGCACTGGACCTGCTCGCGATCGCCTGCGCGCAGCTGCAGACCATCTCGGAGCGGCGCGTCGAGCAGCTCGTCAATCCCTCCCTCTCCGGTCTGCCACCGTTTCTCGCCCGCAACAGCGGGCTCAACTCCGGCTTCATGATTGCCCAGGTCACAGCAGCCGCGCTGGCAGCGGAGACCAAGGTGCTCGCGCATCCGGCGTGTGTAGACACCATTCCCTCGTCCGCGGGACGCGAGGATCACGTCAGCATGGGGATGACGGCGGCCGTCAAGGCCCGGACGGCGGTGGAGAATGCCCGCACCGGCCTCGCCATCGAGCTGCTGGTCGCGGCCCAGGCGCTCGATCTGCGCAAGCCCCTCCGGGCCGGGGCGGGAGCGGCGGCCGCGCACGAGCGGATCCGGAGCCGGGTGTCGCACATGGACGAAGACCGCGAGCTGCACAGGGACATCGCCGCGGTGCGGCAGATGATGCCGGAGATCGAGAGCGCCGCGAGGGCCGCGGCCGGATTGAACTAGCCCGGCGCGGGGTCGCGCCGGCTGTCCCGCAGCGCCGCGGGGGTCCGCGCGCTGCCTCGGGGCTAGCCCGCCGCGGGGTCGCGCCGGCTGTCCCGCAGCGCCGCGGGGGTCCGCGCGCTGCCTCGGGACTAGCCCGGCGCGGGGTCGCGCCGGCTGTCCCGCAGCGCCGCGGGGGTCCGCGCGCTGCCTCGGGACGTAAGAGCCGCACATCGTCCCACAAGCGGCTCCGTTCCCTCGGCGAAGAGCGCGCGACCACCGCGCACGGAAGCGGACTGCACCCGTTGCGCTCTGGTACCCTCGGGCTCCCCATGGACTCGATCGTCACCGAGGAGCTTCCGGTTCCGGCCCCGCAGCGCGATCCGAGCGACGAGGAGATCCAGGCTGCGAAGGACGCTCTGGCGCACCTGGAAAGCGAAGCGGCCGCCCTCGGCAACGTTCCCTCCGCTGCGCCCGTGCACCACGCCATGGGGCGAATCTTCCTCGAGCAGCTCGGAGACGCGAAGAGCGCTGCCGTCTGCTACCAGAACGCGTTCGATTTGAACCCGCGATACCGGCCCAACCTCGAGTCCGCTCGACGCCTCTTCGCCGCCGCCGGGCGGAAGGACAAGGCGCTCGCGCTCCATCACCGCGAAGAAGCGCTGCTGGACGACGACGGCGAACGCGCGGAATCGCTGCGCGCACAGGCGTTGCTCCTTCGTGAGCTCGGCAGGGTGGAAGACGCGAAGAAACTGATCGACGGCGCGCTCCGCCTCGCGCCCGAGCATCCAGCCCTCCTGAAAGCGAGCGTCGAGGCCTCCGAGCGCGAGGGCGATCGGGCGCGCACCGCGACCCTCTTGATCCGTTCCGCGCGCGCCACGCGCGACCCCGTCTACAAAGCGCAGCACTTGCGGCGGGCGGTCTTGCTGCTCGACGCGCTGCGAGCGCAACCGGATGGTGCGTCCGGGGATATCACGCAGCTGCACGACGAGGTGGTCCACAAGCTGCACCAGGCGGATCCCAACGACGCCATCGGGTTCTTCGCGACGCTGTTGCGCGCACGTTCGAGCAACGACTGGGAGACGGTTCTCCGCCTCTGCCGGCAGCGGGCCGATCGGACCGCCGGCGCCGCCGACCGGGCGCTGGCAGCCGCCATCGCGGCGTACCGCCTGGGTCGAGTCTCCGAAGGCCTGGCGGAGGCCACCGCCGCGCTCGAGGACAACCGCCGCGACGGCGCGCTGCTCGCGCTGCGCAGCGAGCTCTCCGAGCAGCAGAAGTCGCCGGACCTCGCCGACGTGCTCCGCCAGCGCGCCGCGGGAAGCATCGAGGCGACCGAGCGCGCCCATCTCAAGATGCGCACGGCGCTGCTGCTGTCCGACCCGCTCGAGCAGGAGCAGCTCCTCTCCGAGGCGTTGGCCGACAACCCCGGAGACGCGGCGGCGATCGCGCTCCACGCGCGACTGGTCACGCAGCGCGATCCGGGCTCCGCCGCGGAACGGTTCATCGCGCTCGGCGAGGCGCTGGAAACGCATGCGCCCGACGAGGCGGCGGCGCACTATCTCGAGGCCGGGGTCTGGCACGAACGCGCCGGCGGGCGTGCAGAGGCCGCGGCACTCGCCCAGCGCGCGCTGAAGCTCGTGCCGAAGCACCTTCCCGCGCTCCGGCTTCTGACGCGCACGCTGCCCGGCCTGATGGCGGGAGACCAGCTCGCCGACCTTCTCGAGCACGCCTCGGTCCAGCTTCCCCGCGCCATCGGCGCCGAGCTTCTCGCGCGCGCCGCAGCGCTGGTGAGCGAAGCCGAGCCGGAGCGGAGCATCGCTCTCGCCCGGCGGGCGGCCGAGATGGCCCGCGGCCTCGTCAGCCCACGAGGGCTGGAGACCTGGTGCACGTTCGCCTTCAAGCTGAGGGACTTCGCCCAGCTCTCGCAAGCGCTGGAAGCGCGCGCCGATTCCACCTCCGGCTCGGACGCCGCGGACCTGCTGGTCGAGGCGAGCGAGCTGGCCCGGGCCGCGGGCAACGACGTGCGATCCACCACGCTCTTGCGCAAGGCGCGCGGGGTCGATCCCGGCTCGTCCACGGCGCGCAACGCGCTGCTCGCCCTCAGCACGATCCCGAGCCGCGAGCGCATCGAGCTGCTGCAGGAAGAAGCGCGCCACACGGCGCCCGAGCGGGCGGCGGCGCTGCAGGCCGAGCGCGCCATGCTCCTCGAGGAGGAAGGACGCGTCGACGAGGCGGTGTACGCTTGCACCCAGGCGCTGACGCTCGCCGGGCTCGACCTCGCGGTGCTCCGGCGGCTCGTCCGGCTGCAGCTCCGCCGCGGCGATCACGCGGCGGCACTCGCGGCGCTGGTACACGTCGCCGAGACGGTCCCCGAGGGACATCCGCGGGCGGAGGCTTACGGGCGGGCGGCCGAGGCGGCGGAGTGGCGCGTCGGCGATCCGCTGCGCGCCATCGATCTCTACAAGGCAGCAACGCAGCAGCATCCGCAGGCCGCGTTCGCCTGGTCGCAGCTGGCGCGCCTTCTCGCCTGGACGGAAAAGCCGGCGGAGGCGGCTCTGGCCTGCGAGCACCTCGCCGCCGTTGCCCAACCGCTCTCCGAGCGCAACGAGGCGCGGCGCTGGGCAGCCTCCCTCTATGCGCACCGGGCCGGGCAGCCCGAGAAGGCGGCGTCGCTCCTGCGGGCGCTGCTCGCCGACGCGCCTGGAGACCTCGAGGCGGCCGCCGAGCTGCTCGGGTTGATCGCGCATGAAGCGACCGCCGCGGCCCGCAAGGAGCGCGTCGAGCTGCGCGGCCGGCTCGCCTCCAGATGCCAGGACCCGCGCGTTGCCGCTCTCTTGCGCGCGGAGTCCGGAGAGGACCGCCTGGCGGCCGGGGAGCGGGACCAGGGCATCGCTGAGTACCGGCGGGCGCTGGCGCTCAACCCCCAGGATCGGGTCGCGCTCGACGTGGTCGAGGACGTGCTGCGAGGCAGCGGACAGAAGTCCGTGCTCGCGGACCACCTCGCCTTCCGCTGCTCGTTCGCCGACGGAGACACGCGGGCCGCGCTCGCGCTGGAGCAGGCGCAGATCTTCGTCGAGCAAGGCCGGATGAAGGAGGCGGCGGCCGCCTACCGCCAGGCCCTGGCGAGCGAGCCGGCTTCCCTGGTCGCATTGAAGGGCGCGCGTCACATCGCCGGGCTTCTCGGCGACGAAGCCGAGGTGGCCCGCCTGCTCGCCAAGGAAGGTTCGGTCGCGAGCAACGCCGGAGCGATGGTCGAATCGGCGCTGCTCGCCGCCGACATGGGCCAGGACGACGACGCCGTCGAGCGACTCGCGACCGTCCTGGAAGGAGATCCGGGAAACGCCGAAGTCGCGGCCAAGCTGCGCGCCGTCCTCGGCAACGATTCGGTCCGGGGGCTCGCGGGAATCCACGAGCGCATCGGCCATGCCCACGCCGACCCGAAGCTGGGCGCCCGCGCGTGGATCGAGGCAGGAAAGCTCGAGCTGCGCGAGCTCGCCGACGCTCCCGCGGCATTCTTCGCCGCCGGCAGGGCACTGGCACGCGATCCCGGCAATCCGGACGCGCTGGAGCTGCGCGCGGACGCGGGAGAGGCCGCGGGACGCGCCCGCGACGCCGCCGAGGCGCTGCGCAAGCGCATCGAGATCGCCGGCGAAGACCCACGCGCGCCGTCGTGGAGGCTGCGCCTCGGACGGCTCTACGCCGAGACCGGCGAGGCGCAAAAGGCCCTCTCCTTGCTCGGCTCGCTCGAGGGGATCGAGCCGGCGGTGCTGATGCACCTCGCCTCGGGAGCGCGGTCACTCCCCGCGCCCGACGCCGTGCGCCTCTATCGGCGGTTGCTCGATCTTTTTCCCGCCGCGACGGATCCCGGTCCGACCCAGGCGCAGCTCGCCGAGTGGAGCGAGGCCCTCGGGCGCCGGCTTCTCGCCGAAGGACAGCCGCAGGCGGCATTGCAGGCCTTCCGCCTCGCCTTGGTCCACGAGCCCGGCAACGTCGCCGCTCTCCGGCACGTAGCTGAGCTGGGCGGCTCGTCCGACGGCGTCGAGGCCCAGCTCGCGCTCTTCGAGGTCAATCCGTCCGTCGAGCCGATCCGCGCTCTGGGCAAGCTGTTCGAGGCGCAGTCGCGGCCCGACGGCTCATTCTGTGCGGCGGCCGTCCTCGCCGGGCTCGGAGCTGCGGAGCCCGAGGAGCGCACTCGCCACGAGGCGAGCTCCAGCCGTCCGCCGCCGGTGGAATTGCCCCAGATCGCCGACGACGCCTCGGTTCGGGCCTCGAGCGACGCCGGAGCGGCGCGGGATCTCCTCGCGGCGGCCGCACCCGAGCTCGCCAGAGCGCTGGCCACGGACATGAGCGGCAGGCGGGGAGCGGTGGTCAAGGGCGACAACCCCGTGCGCCGGGTCGTGGCCGCCATTGCCCGCGCTCTGGGGATGACGGAGCCGGCCCTGTATCTCTCGCGCACGGAGCCCGGCGTCGTCGCGCCCGTCGCGGCGGAACCGCCGGGCATTCTCGTCGGCTCCGAAGTCCCCAAGCACTGGTCCCCTCGCCAGCAGCGGTTCCTCTACGCACGGGCGCTCGCGCACATCCGCCGCGGCACGCACGCGATCGCCCATCTCCCGGGCCCGGGCCTCGCCAGCCTCGTGGGCCAGATCGTGCGCATCGCCGCGCCGGTCGAAACGGATTTCTCCCATCTTCCTCCTGCGGATCCGGTGCTTGGCGAGCGGCTCGCGCCATACTTTGGTCAGGAGGCGCGCGAGACGCTCTCTTGGCTGGCGGCGAACGTCGCCGCGGAACCGGCGCCGGACTGGGACGCGCTCGCGCTCGGGATCCGTGAGAGCGCGGAGCGCGTCGCTCTCGCGATCTGCGGCGATCCGGCGCCCGCCATTTCCATCGTCTGCAGCGAGGTCCAGGGCGGGCTGGAGCGGCCGGAGGTCGCGCGCCTGGCGAGATTCGCCGTCAGCGAGGCGTATCTCGCGATCCGCGCGAAGTAGCCGCTCCGCGCCGCAAGGCGCGCACTGCGGCCAGGTTTTGGACCCGTACTCTCACTCCTCGCGGACGATCACTCCGCCGGGCAGCCGCGACTTGAGGAACTCCGCCGCGGCGCGCACCTGCCCCTCATCGCGCGAATCGAACGTGACTTTGACGCGGTGGTCCGCGTCGTCGAAGCGCGGATAACTCCCGATCCCCACCGCTGGAAAGCGCGCGACCGTCGCATCGAGATGCTCCGCAAGCATCGCCTCCCCCACCGAGAAGTACAGCGCCCTGGAATGGATGGGCGAGACGCGGAAGCGGTCACGGATCCGCATGAACCCTTCTCGCAAGAGCGACGGGACCCCGGGGAGGATGACGACGTTCTCCAGCGAGATCACCGGGAACACGTACCCCTCGTGGAATTCGACGCGCGAACCCTGCGGCACCTCCGCGAGCCGGCGCAAGGCGGGCTTCAGCGGCTCGCCGAAGCGCGCGCGGAGCAGCTCCAGGGTCCGTTCGTCCAGCACCACCGCGCGGCCGAAGGCCTGCGAGACGGCGGCGATGGTGACGTCGTCGTGCGTCGGGCCGATCCCCCCGCTGGTGAAGACCCACTGCGCCTGCGCGAGGCACCGCTTCAGGGCGTCGACGATCAGCGGCACCTCGTCGGGCACCGTCTCGACGCGGCGCAGGTCCACCCCGAGGGCGCGCAGCTCGCGGGCGAGGAACGGACCGTTCTCGTCCTGCACCTTCGCAGAGAGGATCTCGTTGCCGATCACGAGAATGGCGGCGGTGCTCATTCGGCGATGCCGTACTCTCGGATCTTCTTGATCAGCGTGGTGCGCGACACGCCGAGCCTCTCCGCGAGCTTGCTGCGGTTCCCTCTCGTTTCCCGCAGCCCGGTCTCGATCAGCTCCTTCTCCAACGCCCCGACCGCCGTGGCGAGATCGCTACCCAAACCTTGTTGCACGAGCGCCGCCAGGTGCGCGGCGTTGGCGGGAGCCTTCGCCGCCCGCTGCGCGCGAAGCTCCGGCGGGATCACGTCGGCATCGCCGGCGAGCACGCAGAGCCGCTCGATCTCGTTCTCCAGCTCGCGCACGTTGCCCGGCCAGCGCCATTCGTAGAAAGCGGCCATCAGCTCGGGGTGCAGCCTCTTGCGCGGCTTTCCCGTCCGCTGGGCCACGGCGTCGAGGAAATGATCGACCAGCAGCGGAAGATCGGTGAGGCGCTCGCGCAGGGACGGCACCTCGAGGGCGACGACGTGGAGGCGGTAGAAGAGATCCTCGCGGAACTCCCGGCGCAGGACCGCCTCCCGCAAGTCCTTGTTGGAGGCCGCGATGATGCGGACGTCCACCTTCTCCGGCTTGGTGCCGCCCACGGGCACGAAGGTTCCCTCCTGCAACACGCGCAGGAGCTTCACCTGCATCGCCGGGCTCATGTCCGCGACTTCGTCGAGGAAGAACGTGCCGCCGTCGGCGACCTTGAACAGGCCCGGCTTGTCGCGGGTGGCGCCGGTGAACGATCCCTTCACGTGCCCGAACAGCTCCGACTCGAGGAGCTGGTCGTTGAGCGCCGAGCAGTTCTGGGCGACGAACTGCTTGTCCTTGCGCGGCCCGCTGAAGTGGAGCGCCCGGGCGATCAGCTCCTTCCCGGTGCCGTTCTCCCCGTGGATCAGCACCGTGACGTCGCTGGCGACCAGCTTGTCGAGCAACCCGTACAGCCTTCGCATCGGGTCGCTCTTGCCGATGATGTCGGCGAACCGGTACCGGCCCTCCAGCTCGTCCTGCAGATCGCGGATCCGCCTCTCCCGCTGCGCCACGGCGGCGTGGTAGGCGTCGATCTCCTCGACCGTGGTGTCCATCAGGTCGGCGAGGCGCGGCACTTCGCGGGCCTCGATTCTCTGAATGCTTTCGAACGCGTCCTCCGGTTGGATGACCGGCAGGGAGAGCGCCTTCACCGTGGTCACCGCGCGGTCGCGCGCGCCGCGCGCCTTCTCCTCCACCAAAAAGCCGCAGGCGAAGAGCGCTCCCTGGCGTTCGCCCGCGAAGGAGATGGGCGTGCCGACGATCTCGAGGCCCATGTGACACGGCCCGAGCAGCTCGGTGCCCCGCGAGAGCTTCTGCACGGCCTTTTCGATGCTTTCGTTGCAGCGGCGCAGGCCTTCGCGATCGCCGAGGCAGGCGGTACAGATCCGGTTCTGGGGCGGGACGATGATGCCCTTGCCCTGCTGCAGCACGAGACCTCGCGCGTCGGTGAAGGAGAGCTCGATGCCCCACCAGCGCCGGACCGTCTCGCGGATCCGCCGGACGATCTGGAGCTCTTCCAGGCGTGTGGAGTCGATGGGCATGGCGCTCATCCCAGCTGCTGTTGCAGCGCCGCGTTGCAGAGATCGGCGACCTCGGTCACCGATCGGGTTCCGTCGATGGACACCACCGAGGCCAGGGTGCCGACCAGGCGCGAGTACTCGCGCTCGATGAGCCCGAGTTGCTGGGCGGTCTCGTACCGCTCGAGCTTCGCGCCGCGGCTCCGCACCCGTTCGAGCGCCACATTCGCCGGCACGTAGAGAAAGAGGGTGAGGTCGGGCCGGCGCGCGAAGCGGTTCGCGTGGTTGATGAAGTCGTGCGAGACGCTGGCGCCCTGATACGCGAGCGAGGACAGCGTGTACCGATCGAGGATCACGTCCTCCCCGCGGGCGAGGCGCGGGTCGATCTGCGATCCGAGGTGGTCGAGCCTGTCGGCGGCGAAGAGCAGCGCCATCACCCTCTCGTCGACCACTCCCAGCTTTCCGTCCGCCTGCGTGGTGGCGGCGCGGCCGGCGAGGATCTGACGGATCAGGAGCCCCACCGACCCTTCGCTGGGCTGGTGTGCGAGATAGACGGTTCTTCCCTGCTTCTGGAGTCGCTCCGAGAGAAGGCGCGCCTGCGTGGTGGTCCCGGCGCCGTCGAGACCCTCGAAGACGATGAAGCGGCCGGGAACCGTCATGGATCGATCCCCAGGGCCAGACGAAGCTCGCGCAATCGCGCTTCCACCTGGACCTCGCGGCGGAGGCTGACGCGGCCCTCGCGATAGCGGCGCACCGCGTCCCAGAGCAGCACCAGGTCGAGGAGCACGAGAGGCCAGAAGAACAACGGCGGGATGCGGGAGTCCCAGAGGAGCTTTCCACAGACGCCGGCGAGCAGCGCCCAGCACAAGCCCTCGACCGCCGCCCGAAGGAACAGGTCGGCGGACCTTCGCTCGCGGGCGGCGACCGCCAGGATCGAAAGCTCCTGCTCCATGGCGGCCCGCTCGTGCATCGCGCGCGCTCTACTCCCCGCAGCCACGTCCGTCAATCACAGCTCTTGCAGCGGGAATGGCACGCCGCAGTCACTGCAGCGGACGTCCTTCGCGACGCGGGCGAAACACGAGGGACAGGTCACCGTCTCGCCGGTGGCTACCCGGCGCACCTCCACAACAGGGGGAGCGAGGTAACGCGATTTGCGGCGACCGCAGGAGTCGCAGACCAGGCCGAGCGAGGCTGTCCCGCACCACGGACACGTCGCCGTCTCCGGCGGCGCCGGCATCCGCTCACCGAAGTCGTCCAGGCGCGTATGTTCCATGTCGGGGATCGGTTCGGTCTGGACGGCCAGATCGGCCGGTGCCAACGCCGTCGGCTCCAGACCTTCGATCGGCGTCACGGGCTGGCCTGCGCGGGACGCGGCGGCGTGCAGCATACCGCCGCACGTCGCGCACTCCGGTAAGTCGTCGGGGTTCTCGGTTTCGCAGATCGGGCAGTGCATCGCGCGCAACGTACCACCGCGATGCGCCCGCCAAGAAGACAAACCGATCAGCCCTGATGCCGTCAGTGCAGGCGCGAATCGCCGGTCAGAGGGACGAACCGGACGTGCATCAGGACCTTGCGATCGAAAGCTCCAGTCCCGGGGATCTTGCGCCAGAGCTGAAGCTCCTGGTGGTCTGGATCCGGCCCCACCGGGATCACCAGGCGTCCGCCCGGCGCGAGCTGCTCCAGCAATGGCCGGGGGACCACTTCGGGCGCGGCGGCGACGAGGATCGCATCGAAGGGCGCTGCCTCGGGCCAGCCGTTCGAGCCGTCTGCCACCCGGAACTCGACGTTCTCGTAGCCCAATTCCTTCAGGGTCCGTTGCCCGCGCCAGGAAAGCTCGGGGACGATCTCGATGGTCCGGACGATGCTCGCCAAGGGGAGGAGCTCGCAGAGGATCGCCGTCTGGTAGCCGCTGCCGGTGCCGACCTCGAGCACGCGCTCGTTTCCTTCGAGCTGAAGCGCTTCGGTCATCGCCGCGACGATGTAAGGCTGCGAGATGGTCTGGCCGTACCCGATCTCGAGCGGGTGGTCCCCTTCCGAGAACAACTGGGCATCGTCGGGGACGAAGAACCGGCGCGGGACGCGGCCGAACGCGGCGAGCACGCGCGAGTCGCGGATTCCCTGCTCGATGAGCCGGCGCACGAGCGGTCCCTCGAGGGGCTGCGGGAGAAGGCCCTCCATGCTCCCCAACCTACCCCTCGTGAGGGAAGTGCGAAAGCCCGATGCGGTTTCCCTCGGGATCCCGGACGTAAAGAGACCAGCGCGTCCGGTGCACGATCGGGACTCCCAGCGAGGCGAGCTTCTGCTCCCAGGCCTTGCGCTCGCCGGGCACGATGCGCAGCGCCAACAGGTGCAGTCCACCGTGGGGGTCCCGGAACGGCGCGGCCGGACGTTCCGCCTCGCACGATTCCAGCGCCAGGAACTCCTCTCCCGCACCCACCGACAACCACACCGATCGTTCGCCGGGGCGGCCGTCTTCCCACGGCCACCGCCTCAGGACGCGAAGCCCGAGCGCCTCGACGTAGAAGCGCTCCGCGGCGGGAAGGTCTTTCACCTGGATGGCGAGATGGTGATGTCCGTGGACCTGCGGCATCGGGCCAGTATAAAGGAGCCCCGCCATGCTTCCCCGCGAGCAGATTCGCAACATCGCCATCATCGCGCACGTCGACCACGGAAAGACGACCCTGGTGGACTTCCTCTTCCGCCAGACCGGGACTTTCCGGGCCAACGAGCAGGTGCAGGAGCGGGCGATGGACTCGAACGATCTCGAGCGGGAGAAAGGCATCACCATCCTCGCCAAGAACACCGCGGTGAATTATCGCGGCGTGAAGATCAACATCGTCGATACGCCCGGACACGCGGACTTCGGCGGCGAAGTCGAGCGGGGCCTCCGGCTGGTCGACGGCGTGCTCCTCCTCGTCGACGCGGCCGAAGGTCCCCTTCCGCAGACGCGTTTCGTGCTCGGCAAGGCACTGGCGCTCGGGTTGCCGGCCGTGGTGGTGGTCAACAAGGTCGACCGGCAGGACGCTCGCGTTCCAGAGGTCCTCGACGCCATCTACTCGCTGTTCATCGACCTGGGCGCGAACGAGCACCAGATCGAGTTCCCCGTGATCTACGCGGTCGCCCGCGCAGGGAGAGCGTCCCTCAGGTTGTCCAATTTCGACGACCTTCCCGCCGGCAAGGCCGCGGCGCCCGGGGCCGCTCCGCACCCGGGAGAGGAGCCGGGATCCCGTGCCCGTACGCTCGAGCCGCTGCTCGACGCCATCCTGGAGACCGTTCCGCCGCCGAAAAAAGCGGAGACCACGCACGAAAAGCTCCAGATGCTGGTGGCGAACCTCGACTACGACGATTACGTCGGCCGCCTCGCCATCGGGCGGCTGAGCAGCGGAAGCATCGAGGTGGGGCAGCAGATCTCCGTCTGCCGCGCCGACGGCAGCACGCCGCGCGGCAAGGTCACCAAGATCTACGCGTTCGAAGGGTTGAAGAAGGTGGAAATTGCGGAGGCGGGTCCCGGGGAGATCATCTCGCTCGCGGGCCTCGAGGAGGTCTCCATCGGCGACACCATCGCCGACCCCGAGCACCCCATCCCGCTCGAGCGCATCCACGTCGACGAGCCGACGATGTCGATGGTCTTCAAGGTGAACGACGGCCCGTTCGCGGGCCGGGAGGGCAAGTACGTCACCTCGCGGAACCTGCGGGAGCGCCTCCAGCGCGAGTCCTACCGGAACGTCTCCATCCGCGTCTTCGACACCGACTCCCCCGATGCCTTCAAGGTAATCGGGCGCGGCGAGCTGCAGCTCGCGGTGATCGTGGAGACCATTCGGCGCGAGGGATACGAGCTGACGGTCTCGAACCCGGAGCCGATCACCAAGGAAATCGGCGGCCAGGTGCACGAGCCGATGGAGCTGATGGTGTGCGACGTCCCGCAGTCCGCGGTCGGCGTCGTCACCGAGCGCCTGGGACCGCGCAAGGGTCGGATGACGGAGATGCAGAGCATCGGCTCGGACCGCGTGCGCCTCAATTTCCGCGTGCCCGCGCGCGGGCTCGTCGGGTTCCGGAACGAGTTCCTCACCATCACCCGGGGCGAAGGAATCATGTCCTCGCAGTTCGACGGGTACGAGCCCTGGCAGGGGAAGGTCCCCAAGCGCAGCAACGGCGCCATCGTCAGCGACCGCGAAGGCGAGACGGTGGCCTACGCGCTCTTCGACATCCAGGAGCGCGGCGCGCTCTTCTACGGACCCGGCGTCCCCGTGTACGAAGGGATGATCTGCGGCGAGCACGCCCACCCGAACGATCTGGACGTCAACGTGACCCGGGGGCGGAAGCTCACCAACGTCCGCGCTGCCGGCCGCGACGAGAACGTCATCCTCAGCCCGCCCCGCGAGATGTCGCTGGAGAAGGCGCTGGAGTGGATCAACGAGGACGAGCTGGTAGAGGTGACGCCGAAGAACGTGCGGCTGCGCAAGAAGGTGCTCTCGGCGGGCGACCGCTACCGGCTGGAGCGCGAGCGGAAGCGCGCGGACGGGCTCATCTGAGCTGGATCGGGGCGACCGGGCAGAAGTGGAAGCTGTGGGTGTTCTGCGCCCTGATGCTGGTCACCGCCGGCTGCCTCTTCGCGCTCTTCGCGGCGATCGGGCGTGCGCCGGAGGAGACCGTGGTGGTGTTCGCGCTCGGCGTGGTCTTCATCGCCGCCGGGGCGTACCTGTGGTTGGCCCTCAGCATCCGCTGTCCGCGATGCCGGCGGCGGATCGGGTGGCTCGTGCTCGCGCACATGCACACCTCGGAGTGGCTGGTCCAGCTCTGGCGCGGCGAGGCGTGTCCCGCCTGCGGCGACAAGGGGTAACTACTTGCCGGCCACGGTCGATCCCGGGCAGGCGGGGTTGGGCGCGACGCCCTCCTTCACCGCCGCGATGCGCGGGTAGATGACCGGCGCGCTCCCGTCGGGCAGATTTTGCTGCACGACGAAGAGGTACTGCGCCTGGCCGCCGTATTGTTCGGGGAAGGCGAGGAAGCCGCCTGGAAGCAGCGACTCCATCTTCAGCTGCGTGATCGCGTTCCGGACCGTGGCGCGATCGGTGGTGCCGGCGCGATGGATCGCCTCCAGCGAGACGCGCACCGCCTCGTATCCGAGCGCCTCGTACCAGTCGGCGGAGCGGTTGTACTTCTCGTTGAACTTCTTCACGAACTCGGCGGTCCGCGCGTTGTGCGCCATCTCGTCGCTCCACCACACCGCCGACGTCACGTAGTCTGCCGCCGCCTTGAGCTGCTCGCGGGCTTCGCGCTCGGGGCCGCGCGCACCGTAGGAGATCATCTTGTGGCAGAGGCCCATCTTCGCGTACTGGCCGTGCATGGTGATGTAGTCGGGGAGGTGGGCGTCGACGAGGACGACGTCGGCCTTGGCCCCCTTGAGCCGTTCGAGCGCAGGCTTGAAGTCCTTGGCGTTCAATTCGAACGACTCGTCCATCACGATGTTCCAGGCGCCGCGCCGGCGCGGCGTCTTGGCCGCGAAATCCTTGATCGCCTCGGCGTACTCCTTGCCGTGGGAGGTCTTCTCCCAGATGACGGCGACGCGCGCGGGCGAAGGCAGCCGGCCCCGCTGCTGCTCCTCTTCGGCCCAGCGCATGAGCGCGTTTGCGAGCTGCTCGATGGGAGCCTGCAGGCCGAACAGGTGCTTGAAGCCGCGCTGGTACAGCGCCTTGCTCGCTCCGGTGGCCGCCACGTACGGAACCCGGAGCTTCTCGGAGACCGCGCTGCCCTTCTCCACCAGCGACGACCCGAACGTGCCGAGCATGACGTCGACGCCCTGGCCGGCCAGATCCTCGACGGCGCGCTCGTCGGCGGCGCCGTCGCTCTTGTCGTCCACCAGGACCAGCTTCACCGGGACGTGGGCGCCGGCGATGTCCACTCCGCCTTGCTGGTTCGCGAGCTCCACCGCGAGCTCGTAGCCGTCGCGCAGGCGGCCGCCGCTCTTGCTCTCGGCGCCGGTCAGCGGCAGCGCCGCTCCGAGCTTGATCTCTTTGGGTGGCGCGGCCTGAACGGCCGACGCGACGAGGAACGATGCGATCAGGGCGATGCGGTTCATTGGGCCCCCCGGCCAGAAAGCGAGACGCTTCTCTCGTATGGCAACGCGCTGGGTCAGCGTCAAAGAAGCGGATCTGCGTGGAAGTGCGCCCCTGTATTCAGGGCTGCTCGATCGCCGCGGAATCCAGCGCCGCGGCCGGAGGAGCGGTCTGCAGAAGCATGGCGACGGTAGGCGCCACCTGCGTCGCCCGGAACTGCGGATCGCGGCGAAGGCGGTATTGCGGCGACTGGACCATCAGGGGGACGAGGGCGTCGTCGTTCCAGGGCGTCCCATGGTCGGCGCCTTCGCTGCGGCGCTTCAACGTCCAGAGCGGCCGGAGGACGAGGAGGACATGCCCGCTGCGGCCGGGAAAGTACGCGTGGCGGATGAAGGCCTCCGCCCGCTCGATCTCGCTCGCCGGGACCGCCTTCCAGATCCCCGGCTCCCGCCGCAGGACGTCGAGAGCGACCTCGACCGCCCGCGGCGGAAACGGCGTCCGCAGCGTGAGCGCGTTCGCGTCGATGCTGGCAACCCACCCGTCGGAACGCTCGCCGACCGCTTCCGCCAGCGCCCGGTTCAGGCGCGGGGTCAGCTCGTCGAGCGCGACCGTGCCACCCTGGGTAACGCGCAGGCGCTTCTCCTCCACCTCGGTCGGATTGAGGCCGTGATCCGCGGTGAGCACCACCGACACTCGCGTCCCGAGGCGGGCGCGCAGCTCGCCGAGAAAGGTGGACAGCTCGTCGTGGACGCGGAGCACGGCGTCGATCCGCTCCCGCGAGAGCGTTCCGAACTGGTGTCCGACCGTATCGACCGCGGCCACAGCGACCGTGAGCAGATCGGCGGTGCCGTTCTCACCGAGCTTCAGCGCCCCGACGGCGGCGCGGGCGGTGCGCAAGGCGATGGTGGTGCTCGCGGGCGTATTGCGGATCGCGCGATAGAGCCGCGCGTCGAGGACGCCCTGACCGACGCGATGCGGGAACGAGGGACCGATGTCGTAGGCAGGCGCTGCCGGCGCAGGACCGGGATTGGGCAACAGCCGGGCGATCGCATCGGGGTGCGACATCGTCCAGATCCAGTCCTTGTACGCCTCCGCCGGACGCCGAGGCAGCCATGCAGGCGGACCCGGGGCGTAGCAGGTGGTGGAGGCCATCTCGCCGGCCTCCGCCTCCCACCAGAGCGCCACGTCCGCGGAGGGACCGCCGAGAAAGAGCGCGCTCCGGTCCTTCACGCTGATCGAGACGACGCGCGCCTTCCCGTCCGTATTGAGCTTGAGCGCATCGGCGACGGTCGGGGCGCGCAACGCGTTGGCGCTCTTTCCGACCTTCGATCCCCAGACCGGGCAGGCCGGATCGTCGACGGCCTCCTGCTCGCGCGCGCCCAGCGGAAACCGGTTGCCGACGATGCCGTGCACCTCTGCATACGTGCCGGTTGCGAGCGTCGCGTGGCCCGGCGCCGTTTCGGTGACCGCGGTCTCGTAGCGCATGGGCGCAGCGCGGCCCAGACCGGCGAACCCCTTCGGACCCAACTCGGGCGAAAGCCAGAGCACGTCCTGGTACCGGAGCTGATCGACCACGACGAGAACCACCAGCCGGCCTTGCGGCGCCGCCGCGGCCGCCGCCAAAAGGAGCGAGGCAATCATTTGAGGATGACCGGGTCGGGCTTGATCGATTGTCGTCGGGCCTGCATTGTGCGCGCATGTTCCAGGCTGGGCTGCTGAAAGACAAGACCTTCGTGGTGACGGGCGGCGGGACGGGGCTCGGAGCGGAGATGGCGAAGCGCTTCGCCGGGCTCGGCGCCCACTCCGTCGTCCTCGGGCGGCGCAAGGAAAAGCTCGACGAGGTGGTGGCGCAGATCGAGCGCGCTGGCGGAAGGGCGAGCGCCCATTCCTGCGACGTGAGGGACTTCGCGGCGGTCCAGGAGGTGGCCTCGCGCGTCGGCCAGGTCGACGGACTGGTGAACAACGCCGCGGGCAATTTCCTCGCAGCAGCCGAGGACCTGTCGGCGAACGGCTTCAAGGCGGTGGTCGACATCGTGCTCAACGGCACCTTCCACTGCACGAGCGCGTTCGGCCGGAGGATGATCGAATCCGGCAAGGGCGGCGCGATCCTGAACATCGTCACGACGTATGCGTGGACCGGATCGGCCTTCGTCCTGCCGTCCGCCTGCGCCAAGGCGGGAGTCCTCGCGCTGACGCGGTCGCTGGCGGTCGAGTGGGCCGCCTACCGGATCCGGGTCAACGCCATCGCTCCGGGACCGGTGCCGACGGAAGGTGCGTTCTCCCGGCTGATGCCCGACCCCAGCCTCGAGGAGATGGCCCGCAATCGCGTGCCGCTGAAGCGATTCGGCACGCCGCGCGAGATCGCCGATGCCGCCGTCTATCTGATGTCCGACGGCGCCGGCTACGTCACCGGCGACTGCCTGACCATCGACGGAGGCGAGTGGCTGCGGAACGGCGGCGAGTTCAGCTACGCCACCGACTACGATCGCGAGAACCTCAAGCAGATGCTCAAGGCGATGCGTGGAAAGGCGAAGTAGGGGGCGGCGTCAGAAGACGTAGCGGATGCGCGGCATCACCACCAGCGAAGGCATCCTGACGCCGTACCTGGCAAACGTCTCGCGGATCACCGCATCGATCCCGACGGCGAAGTGATCGAGGCGGGTATCGTAATCCAGCGAGAATCCGCCGCCCGCATGCAGGCCGGGCACGTGGTCTGGCACGGAGCCGTTCCGCTGGACCGGTCCTGGCGAGAGGTCGGTGAATCCTCCGAGCACCTTCGCCGCCAGCATCGTCCGGGGAGCGATCGCGAAACCGTACGAGACCCCGACCTCCAGGAAGGTGGCGCCGAAGGAGTCGGCGCCCAGGCAGGAATCTCCCGTCGGGCTCAGCTGGTAGCAGGAAGAGCGCGCAGCGCCGAGCCCGAGCGAGGCGAAGACCGACGCGCGCGAGCCGAGGTCGCGCCCGAACGTCAACGCGAGGTACGGCTCGCCGCTCGAGAACGGCCGGGTACCGCCCATCGCCGTGAACACCCCTAGCGCGGCCTCGACGTACGTTCCGCGGCGAGGCGCATCGTCGACGCCAGCGACGACCACCGTGTCGGGTGGCCGCGCCCCCGGGTCGGGTTGCGCCCAGGCGGCGGTGCCCAGCAGCACGCCAATCAGGAAGGCCTTCATTGCGCGCTGCTCTTGAAGACGTAGGGATAGGTGACCTGCACCGTTCCGCCGCCCTGCGGAGCGGGGAACAGCCAGCGGCGTACGTGATTGATCATGCAGCTTTCCACGGGCTCGCTTCCCATCGTCGTCTGTTGGATGAGAGCCTCTCCGACGCGGCCGCTGCCCTCGATCATGAACAGCACCGTCACCTTCCCGTACAGCTCGGGCTTCTTCGAGAGCTCCTTCTCGTAGCAGTACTTGATCTCGTTGTAGTGCTTCTGGATCACGCGGTTGATCACATCGCGCGACAGGCCGCCGACGACGACCGTGCGGCCGGGCACGAACACCGTCTCGTCCTTCCCGCGCCCGCCGAGATCGACGTCGCCGTACCCGCCTCGACCATGTCCGGAGCCCTTGGTGCCGAGGCCTCCGATGCCCAACGCCTGGCCGCCGCCACCTGCTCCGGTGCCGCGGGTGCCCAGACCGCCGACGCCATATGCATCGCCGACGCCCGCCCGGGCGCGCGTGCCGCCGAGCGAAGGATTGACGCCGGCGCCGAGCCCTCTCGGCCCGGGCAGGCCCGCGCCGCCACCACCCACGGCTCCCATCTTCGAGAGAGCGGCGATGAGGCCGAGCTTCTTGATCTTCGACAGATCCCTCCTCTTCTTGTCCGGATCGCCACCGGGCTTCGAAGGCGCCGCTTCCTTCTTCTTCGGTTCCCGCTTGCCGAGCTTTCCTTCGGCGCCGGCGCTCTTGTCGCCCTCCTTGGCTCCGGACAGCTCCTTCGCCTTGGGCGGTTCGGACGCCTTCTCCGCCGGCTTCACCTGGTACTTCGCGAAGCGCTCCGGGTTCTGCACCAGGGCGTCGCGGTCGAGATCGACCCGCGGCATCGAGCTCATCGCGCGGAGGAACGCGAGCAGCGCGAGGAGGGCGAACACCACGACGATCGCGAACGGCAGGTCGATCCGCTTCAGCGCGGGCGTTTCCTTCTGCCGCTCCGCGCGGACGTAGCGGGCGATCAACGTCAACGACGGCGTGAGCTGTGCGACGACCCGATCGTCGCCCGCGATGGCGTGCGCGTATCCGCGGAACGGCGCGTCGACGCGTCGGCCCTTCACCGCCAGAGGGAGGACCCTGCCGCCGCCGTGCACTTCCGCATGCAGCTCGTCGGGCAGCGTCACCACGTGCCCGTCCGGCGCGTGCTTCACCAGGTGGAAGTTCCTGGGGAGCGTCGATTCCGGCAGATCGAACAGGCGGCTGACGCTGAGATCCGCGCCATCGCCGACCTGTTCCAGCTCGACCAACGTCGAGCCGCCCCAGACGATACCGACGAGCAGGACGCGGCCGCCGGGCCGTGGCCGCTCGTCGTCCGGAAGCTCGTCGAAGATCAGCAGCTGCGCCGCCGCCGCGTCCGAGACCCGGGAGGCGAGCGTCGGACGCGTCCCCTGCGCTCCCTCCACCTCCTCGACCTCCACCATGCGCTCGATCTGGGCCATCTTCCCGCGTCCTACAGGTTGTCGGCGGACTTCTGCAGCTCGGGATTGAAGTTGTCGCGGAGACGGACCAGCGAGCGGAACCGCGTGCGGTTGCGATTGAGGACGTAGCTGCCCTCCGGCCTCGTGAGCTCGCCCTCGACCGTCACGTCGTTGAAGTCGATGACGGTGCGCTTGCGGACCACGATCCGGTCGGCTTCCTGCACGACCTTCGCGCGGGGCTTTTCCTCGGCGAGCGCCGGCAGCGCGAGCAGGACGATCAGGACGGTTCTCCTCACACTCACCTCCGCGGGGACGATTTGCATCGCAGCGCGATCGGCCAACCGTCAGCCCGCTCGCCCGTCGTTCAACGGACAACCGAAGGGGCGTCTTCCGGGGGAAGGTCTTCCGGCGACGATCCGGGATCCGCGCCTTGTGGCAATTTCGACAGATCGAGGCTGGCGCCGGCAGCTTTCGCCGCAGTCCTCGCGACCGCAGGAGGCGCATTCCGCAGCCGGAGATCGATTGAGGCGAGCTGATTTTGCGCTTCCTTCAGACGGCTTGCCTTCGGCAGCCCCAGGTATTCCTTGAATCCAGAGAGTGCAGCGGGGAGGTCTCCCTCCGATTTGAGCGCCGTGGCCCTCCCGTACAGCGCGTCGTCCTGGCGCGGCGCGATGGCGAGCACCTTCTCGTATTCGGCGCGCGCCTCCCCAGGCCGGCGCAGGCCTTCCAATGCCCAGGCTCGACCGAGATGCGACTCCCAGCGCGCGGGATCCAGCTGGAGCGCCCTGGCGAACGCCTCTTCCGCCGCCGCGTAGTCGCGATACCTCGTTGCGAGCGCCCCGAGGTTGATGAAGGCGGGGGCGAAGTCCGGATCGAGCTGAGCTGCCTCCTCGAAGAATGCGCGCGCGGCGGCCACGTCCTCGCGCTGCAGCGCCAGCAGCCCGAGGCTGTTCGGGATCCTGGCATCCTTCGGATCGAGCTTTCGCGCGTGGTCGAACGCCGCCTCGGCGAGGCGGACGTGTCCCTGGTCGCCTTCGATGGCGGCGAGATTGCGATACGCATCGGCATCGCGCGGATGTCGCTGCAGCACCTGGCGGAGCACCGCCGCGGCGTCCTCGAGCTGGCGCCGCCCGCGCAAAATGGTGGCAAGCGCGTTCAGCAGTCGGGGATCGGCCGGTTGTTTCAGCAAAGCCGCGCGCAGGACGGCCTCCGCGCGGTCCGGGGCACCAGCGAGCAGGCGAGAGAGGTTGACGGCCGCGCCGACATGTCCCGGATCGGCGGCCAGGGCGCGCGTGTACAGCTCCGCCGCCGCAGGCGCGTCGCCGAGCTGCTCCTCAACCCACGCGGAGTCGAAGAGCGCGCCTGGATGGTTGGGCTGCTTCGCGAGGAACGTCTCGAGGCGGGCCTCGGCTCCTTCCCAGTCCCGCCGGGTCATCAGCTCGCGGCCTTCCTTGTACAGGATCGTTGCCGGCAGCTCGAACAGGCGCTGCCGTTCCGCGGCCTTGATCTGCGCCGGGGTCGGCCGCTGTTGCGCGGGAGCGTGCGCGCAAGCGCAGGCAAGCAGCGCGATCGCCATGAACAGCCGCATCAGGGACCTCCCGTCAGCTCGGGCGCGACCGGGCGCGTCGGGGCGCTCTCGGCAAAACCTGGACGGTGCACGTCGCCGTACGCGTCCGGTTGGTACTCGCGCAGCAGATCCTGGGCCTTGACCACCCACTCCGAATACACGCCGGTGGTGCGCGAAATGGCGATCGCCTTGGCGAATGCCTCGACCGCCTTGTCCTCGAGCGGCAGGGCCTGCGATTCGAGCATGCTCCGGTAGAGCTCCTGTTGCTCCCGGTCGAGGCCGCGCGGCATCGGCGCATCGAGCAGGCCCTTGTTGAAGTTGCGGTACGCCTCGCCGATGCGCGCGAAGGCGGCCTCGCTCCAGCGCGGGCTGCCGACGGCGATCACCTCGCCGTATGCGGAGAGCAGCCGCGCGATGCGCGTGTTCTTCACCTTCAGCACGTAGACGAGGTCGGCCTGGCGGAGATAGCGGAAGTGGATGGCCATGAAGTCGCTGAACGACGGCTCGACGGCGAGGAAACAGGCATGCGCGGCCGCATCGATCAGCGGCGCCGCGGCCTTGTCCGCCTCGGCAAGCCGGGCATAGCGTTGCGGGACGTCCGCCAGGACTGTGGCGGCCTCCGGCGCTTTCAGCTCGCGCAGGGCCAGGCCCTGCTTGTAGCGCGCGAGGAGGAGCTGTCCGGCGGTGGCCGCCCCTGCCCATTCGCGGTGGAACGACGACCAGTGCTCGGCGGCGCGCCGGAAATCTTTCTGCCGCTCGAGGATGACGCCGACGTTGAACGCGATCTTCGCCGCGTCGGGCCGCGAACGGTACTGCTTCAGCCAGGTCTGCCAGTCGCGGAGCGCGCCGGCGTCGTCGCCGACGCCTTCGCGCCAGATCGCGGCATTGTAGAGCCAGTCCGCCGCCCTCGCATCCGAGGGCCAGCGCCGCTGCGCCTCCTCGTACCAGCGGACGGCGTCCGGAAACCGGCCGGCGCGCTCGCAGGCGTTGGCCAACGCGGGGATCGTCAGCTTGACGATGGCCGGATCCGCGCTGCTGTATTCGCGCACGAGCTGCTCGCCCGCGGCGATCTCGACGTCGAGCTCGTCTCCCTTGTCCGCGATCAAGAGCGCGTCGTAGAGCGCCTTCGGCGCGTACTCGCTCTTCGGATAGCGCGCCACGAAGGCGCGGAACTCGCTCGCGGCGAGGGCGAAGTCCTTCTTCTCCTCATAGAGCTGCATCGCGTACTTGAACCGCGCGCCCTCCGCCACGCGAGCCGTCTCGAGCTGGAACTTCGAGCCAGGCGGACAGAGCTGGCTGTCCCGGAGAAAGCGCTGGGCCAGATCGCTGAGGGCCTGCCACTCCTGCCTGGTATTCAGGATGTCCAGGGAGAGCTCCGCGGCCTTCTGCGACCAGCTGTCGGTGGGCCAGCGAAGGATGATCTCCCCGAAGCGCTTGGCCGCGTCGACGAAATGCCGGCGCTCGTAGAAGACGAACGCGGCCTTGTAGCGGATGACGATCTCGTCCTTGGCGCCAGAGGCCAGCCGCAGGTACCGATCGCAGGCGGCGATCAGCTTCTGCTCGTTCTCCGGAATCGGCTCCGGCTGGACGTCGCGCGTGACGGTCTCGAGCCGGAGCTTGCCGGCGCCGCGATCGACATGTCCTTTGTCCTTGCGCTCCTCGACCTTCGCCGCGTCGGCGAGCTCGCGCTTCTTCAGCTTGCCCTTGGCGATCGCCACCGCCTTCTCCAGGGCGAGGATGGCGTTGTACGCAGCGCGCTGCGCTTGCGACCCCTTGGGATCGGCTTCCACGACCTTCCCGTACTCCATGGCGGCGGCGTCCCACTCTTCGAGCGCGTAGAGGATCTCCGCGTAGTAGAAGCGCATCGACGCGGTGCTCTCGCTCTGCGGGAACGTGTCGAGGTATTGGCGGTAGATGTCGCGCGCCAGCCGGTAGGTGGCAGCGCTCTTCGTCTTGATCGCTTCCTGGTGGTAGTCCTGCACCAGCTCGCGCAGCGACGCTTCCGCCAGATCGCGCGCTTCGGCCAAAGCTCCCTTCTCCGCGGTGTTCGCCTTGGCCCATCCGCTCTGCGGCCCGTAGTCTCCGACCAGCCGATTCATCTCCGTGACCACCTGATCGCGCCGGTTCAGCTTGTCGTAGGCGAGCAGGATCTTCTGCTGCCAGGCGGGCGCTTTCGCGTGGCCCGGGGCGCGCGCCTGCAGGATCCGGTACACGCGGATGGCCTGCTCGAATTTGCCGTCGTCGAAGTAGGTGGCCGCCAGCCGCTGGATGGCCTCCACGGAATCGGCGCCGGCCTTCTCCGCCAGATACGCGACGGCGCCGTCGATCGCGTCGACGTGGGCGTACGCAAGGACGATGTCCTTGAGCGCTTCCTGGCGGAGCTGCACCCGGTCGCCACGGGCCTCGCCCTCCGAATAGGCGATCACTTCCTTGAACTTCGCGATGGCCGCTCCGTACGCCCCGGCGTTGTAGTCGCACCAGGCGAGCTTGTAGAGCGCGAACGCGTACAGCTTCGGCAGGTGGAACGAGGCGGCCTTCTCGAAGGCCTCCCGCGCCCGGGGCAGATCGTTGGTGGCGAAGAAGTGCTCGCCGGTCTGAACCCAGGCGTCGGGGACGAAACGGCTCTTCGGGTACTGCGCGATCAGCGCGGAGTAGTAGGCGATTCCGCGATCCCTGTTGCCGCTCTCGTAGAGGTTGTGGCCCGCCACGAAGAGCACTTCGTCGCGGCGCTCGTACGCAGGGTACCGATCGAGCACCTCCTGGTAGAGGCCGATGGCCTCCCTGCGGTACCCGTCGCTGCGGCTCGTGTCGAGCTTCGGCTCCTCGCCCTCCCGCTTGTCCGCCCATTTCGCGACCGCGTCGTCGTGATCGCGGACTTCCTGAAGGCCTGCGTAGCGCGCCTTCTCCCACCAGAGCTCGGCGAGCTGGAAGTAGAGGTCGGCACGGCGATCCCCCTCCGGCATCCGCGGGATGATGACCTTCAGATCCTCGATCAGCTCGTCGCGCTTGCGATCGGCTTTGGCGTCGGCCTGGCGATCGTCCTGCAGCGCCGCGGGCGACGAGGCCGCCGGAGAGAGGGCAAGGAGGAGCGCTGCGAGCGCGCACAGCGTCATTCGTCCCTCCCCGCCGGGCAGGCGTCCTTGACGGTGTAGCGGTAGAAGCCGATCTCGTCGGGCCAGTACTCGCCGTCGAACGGCCAGTACTCGTGTCCCTTGGGGGGAATCGCCGGCCGGAAGAGCCGCTGCGAGGCGAGCTGCGCGTCCGCGTCGAACCGCGTCTCCAGCATCTCCTTCTCGCCTTTGGTGGTCTCGAAGGCGATCAGCTCCCGGTCGCCCTGCAGCACGTCGATGAGGCGCACCATGTCGGCGAGGCGGCCCTGGACGAACTTCCCGGCGAGCTGCGCGGAAAGCTCCTTCTGCGGGGCGATGGCGTCGAGCAGCTCGTCCTTCAGCGCCGAGCCGGCCAACCCCGGCTCGGCGCGGACGCGCGCCGCCTCGCGATCGAGTTGCTCGAGATAGGCGCGCATGGCGGACACGCGCTCGTTCTTCTGCAACTGATGCTGCACCGCGGGTGGAAGGCGGGAATCGCCGGCGGACAGCATCCGCCAGTACTCGCCGAGCGGCAGGTCCGCCTGCAGGATGCTCTTCATCTGGTCGCGCATGGGCAGGTACTCGCGGTCGAACTGCGCGATCGTCGAGCGGACCTGCGGGTACAGGCAGCGCTGCTGGTAGAGGATCGCGGCCAGGTTCAGCGACTCGGGCACGAACTCGTCGCGCAGATGCGGCGAATGCAGGCTGTGCAGCTTGCCCAGCGCCGCGCCGGGATCGCCCTTCTGCAGATCCGCATAGGCTCCTTCGAACAGCGCCTCGTCCCAGTGCCGCGAGAAGCGCGGGAGCTTCTCGTACGCAGCGCTGGCCTCAGGGTAGCGATGCAGCCCGTAGAGCGTGCGCCCCAGGGCGATGAGGGAGAGCTCCCGGAGCTCACTGCCGGCGCGGGGAAGGGCCGCGAGAGCGCGGAATGTCTCTACCGCTTTCTCCGGGTCGGTCCGCTGCTGCAGCAAACCCGTCAGGTATCGGGCCTGGGGCGATGCCGCGCTCGAGTCGGGCACGAGGCGGACGAGGCGCGCCGCGTCTTCGTACCTCCCGGCGCGCCAGGCAAGGAGAGCGAGCGAGGTCCTGATCGCCGCCAGCCTCTCCGGTGCAACTCCATCGATACGGTCGCCGTAGATCTTCTCGAACAGGTTCGGCGCGACGACGTCGTCGCGAAGCTGCGACGCGGCGAGGGCTGCTCCGTCCACCGCCTTGAGCCAGTACGGGTGCGAAGGCCGGTCACGGACGATGGCGGCGTAGTGGAAGAAAGCGCCGAACTCGAGGCCGAGCCGCTCCAGCGACTGGGCGAGGAAGTACTCGGCCTGCGCGAGATCGGCCTCCGCCGTCGTGTCGAGCGCGCGGCGGAAACCGATCGCCGCGCGCGCGTTGCGCCCTGCATTGAAATCCTGCATCGCGCTGCCCAGACCGGCGTCCTGGGCGGCAGCGGCCGCGGAAACGAGGAAGAGAACGAGGGCGAGACGGCGCATGCGGGGCGTCCTCAGAAGAGCCAGCTCAGGCCGCCCTGGAAGGCGATGTTGTTGATCACGTCGGACGAAGGACGCGCGAGCAGGTCCTTCGCGGCGCCGGCGTTGAGCTGCGCCTGGGCACCCGGCGCTCCGAAGGCGCGCTCGTCGCATCCGGGAGACAGGCCGGTGGCGGTCTGGCCGTTCGCCTCGGCGGCCTCGATCCTGGCCGCCTCGTCGTGGTTGCAGCCGTTCACCTTCGAGACGTATCCGGAGTACGCAAAGTCCCTCACCTCGATGCGTATCGTCAGCTGTTCGCTGAGGAAGACGCGGAGCCCGATGCCCAGCGACGCAATGGGGCGGAACCCGGTGTCGCCGAACGTGCGCCCGGTGACGGGGTCGGACGAGGGCCGCAGCTGCACCCGTGTCTTCGCCGCGCCGAGCCCGCCGTTGAGGTACACCCCGAGCCGCAGGATCTTGCCGTCGAAGATGTTGAGCTTGCCGTAGACGGGCATCAGCTCGAGGCCGGCGAGAGCGGCGGCGCGAAGCAGGAACGCCTCGGCCGTTTCCGGCGCGACGCGCGCCTTGGTGAGCAGCTCTTCCGAGAGCGAGCTCTGCACCGAGATCGGGAAGTACCAGACGCCCAGCTGCGCGGCGAGGTTCTCGCGCAGGTGGTAGGCCAATTCCGCCGAGAGCCCGGCGTGCACCGTGAATTTGGGATTGATCTGGGTATTGCCGAAGAACGACGCCTCCCAGCGGCCCGCCTCGGTGAAGGGACGCTGTTCCAGGACGTGGATGCGAACCGCATCCGGGTCGGTCTGTTGCGCCGCCGCCGCTCCGCAGATCAGGGATGCGATGAGGAACGTTCGCATGATCAGAACAGGAACGAGACGCCGGCCCCGAACGTCGCGACGTTTGCGAGGTAATGGCGGAGGGAACCGGTCGAAGGCTGCGTCAGGTCGTTGGCCGTCTTGTACGAGGAGCGGAAGAGATGGCTGCGGACCTCCGTCCGCAGGCTCCAGCGCTGGTTGAAGTAGAAGCGGAAGCCCGCGCCGAGGATGCCGACGGGATCGACGGAATCGCTCTGCTGGTAGCTCTGGCAGACGCCGGTACCCGGATCGGCGCAGAGGTTGACGGACTCGCGATGGATTCGCGCGGCTCCGGCGCCCGCGAGCAGGTAAGCCTGGAAGTGCACCCGCAGCTCGGACGCGAGATTGAACTTGCCGTAGATCGGAGCGACGCGGGCGACCGCGAATGCGCCCCCGCGGAGCTGGTTGTCGTTCCTGAACTCGTCGCCGGTCTGCCCCTCGCTGCGCGGCCGCATGTCCGCCCGGACGTTGCGCGCCAGAGTGGAGAGCCCGGTCTGGTTGAGCAGCACCTCTCCCGCCAGGTCGAGCCATTCATTCGGGTGGTACGCGAGCGAGACCGTGCCGCCGAGCTGGTCGACCAGCGCCGTGTTCAGCGCGACGCCGAAGGAAGCGGCAGCTTCCCACCGTCCCGTCATCGGGTAGAGCTTGTGCTGCACTACGGTAGGAGCGCCGTCGGGGCCGTAGATCGATTCCTGCGCGCGCGCCGCGGGAGCGGCGATGACGCAGACGGCGGCGAGTAGCTCGAAAGGCAACAACCGGGCGCGCATTCCTGGGTCTCCGCTTGGCGGTGGAAGCTGCTGCGCGCCCGTCCGCCCGGCAAGGTCGGGCGCCTGCCTGCCTGTCGCTTTCCGTCTTGCGTGCGGCGGACGGCGACGCCGGCGCACCTTCGCGCACTGCGGCGTACACCCTTGAAATTGTGGCCGCTTCGGAGTCGCGTGGTATCGATTTGACGCATGGGGGGCTCTCAGAGCACCGGCGCTTCGGCGCCGGAAGCGCGCTTGCCCGACGCGAGCGTCGCGCCGCCGCCGCTTCTCGACGGCATCGTCCGGGTGAAGGTTCCGGCGGACAAGATCCAGCCTTTCCTCACCCGCAGCGCGCTGTTCAAGAGCGCACCGAAGGACGTGATCACTCGCGTTTCCGGGCTGCTGCAGGGCCTCGAGTGTGCCGATGGCAGCGAGATCGTCACCGCAGGCAAGGTGAACGACGGGATCGGGATTCTCTATTCCGGCAAGGCGCAAGTGCTGTTGCCCTCGGCCGGCGGCGAATTGGCGCCCGTCGAGGACTTGCTGCCCGGCGACCACTTCGGCGAAGTGGGAGCGCTCCTCGGGAAGCCCAGCCCCTACTTCGTGATCGCGAGCGACTCGTCGCGCGTTCTCTGGCTGCCGTCCTCGGTCCTGCAGGGGATGATCGGCAACGTGCCGACGGTGGCGGAGGCGCTGGCGAAGCGGCTGACGGAACGGGTGGTGCTGTTCGCCGCGATGGAGAGACAGGGCGCGCCGGAGCTGATGACCGACATCGAGGCGCAGCTCCTCCAGACGGTGGATCCTGCCGTTGAGGCGAGGCCGCTGCAGTCGATCGAGCCCGAGCCGGATCCGAGCGGGGTCGTCGCATTTGCCGAGCTGCGCGACTTCGATCTTTCGCCGTCCGTGCTCGCGACGGTGCCGACGAAGCTGATCCGCAGCTTCCGTCTCTTGCCGGTGAAGCTCGCCGGCAACGTCCTCACGGTCGCGATGGTGAACCCGCGCGACAACGCGGCGCTGGCCGAGCTCAGGCGAACGCTGCAGACGATGCAGATCGTGCCGGTCGCGATCGGGCTGGAGGACTTCAATTCCGCGTTGGTCCGGCTCAAGCTTCTCGACGATTCCGGGCCGAAGAAGTCCGGCGGTCCGCGCATCAACCCCGATTCCTTCCAGTTCGAGACCGTCGCCGAGCAAGACCGCGCCGCCGACGCGCGCGCCGTGGGCGACGACGCGATCAGACTCGTCAACCGGATCATCGCCGCCGGCCTCGAGCGCGAGGCCAGCGACATCCACATCGAGCCGACCGCGCAGGGATTCCGCGTCCGCTTCCGCGCCAACGGCTTGCTGCAGGACTGGAGCGAGCCGATTCCGGCGACGACCTCGCTCAAGGGCGTGACCGCGCGCATCAAGGTCCTCGCCGGGCTGGACATCACCGAGCGCCGGCTGCCGCAGGACGGCCGGATCGGCGTGACCACCGGCAAGCGCGAGATCGACCTCCGCGTCTCCACGCTTCCGGCGAACCGGGGCGAGAAGATCGCGCTGCGCATCCTCGAGGCGGCAGGGAGCACGCGGGCGCTGGAGCAGATCTTCTTGGAGCCGACGGTGCTGGCGGCGGCTCGCAAGGCGCTGAACCGGCCCTATGGCGGCATCGTCATCGCGGGCCCGACCGGATCGGGAAAGACGTCGTCGCTGTACGCGCTGCTCAACGAGCGCAAGGTCACCCGGCCTGACACCAACATCATCATGGTGGAGGATCCCATCGAGTACCGGCTGGCAGGCGTCACGCAGGTGCAGGTCAACGCCAATGCCGGCCTCGGGTTCCCCCAGGTCCTTCGCTCGATGCTGCGCCAGGACCCCGACGTCATCGTGGTCGGCGAGATGCGCGACGAGGACACCGCACGGATCGGTCTCGAGGCGGCGATGACCGGCCACCTGCTGCTCACCTCGTTGCATGCCAACCACGCCATCGCGGCCGTGCAGCGCCTGGAGAACCTCGGGACCGGCCGCGCACTGATCGCGCAGTCGATCCATCTCGTGCTGGTCCAGCGCCTGGTGCGCAAGCTCTGCTCCGCCTGCCGCAAGCTCGATCCGCCGGTGCCTGCGCTGCTCGAGTCCCTGGTCGCACGCAGGATCGTGGACAAGGGGCAGCAGACCCTGCCACGCGCGGTCGGCTGTGACGCCTGCGGCGGCACGGGTTACGTCGGACGCGCAGCCGTGGTCGAGGCCCTGCAGATCAACGACGCCGTTCGCGAGGCCATCGCCGCCGGACGGTCTCTGGCGGACGTGCACGACATCGCCACCGAGACGCGCGCCCTGACGCCGTTCATCGACTACGCCCGACACCTACTGCAGAAGCAGATCATCAGCGCCAGCGAAGTGCTGCTCTCGGTCGCGGACTGAGCCACTACCGCTCGCACGGCGAGCAGAACGGTCGCTCGACGCACAGCCGGCATGGTCCTTGTCGCTCTCACGGCGTACGCTCTATTCGTGATCTGGGAAGCTGTCCCAAAATGATGTGTGAGCCGTGACGAGCGGACTCGCCGGCGTCGACGGCTGCCGTAGTGGATGGGTCGTCGCGTGGGAAGGCGGCGTCCAGGTGCTTCCCACGTTTGCGTATGTTCTTTCCCGCCGCTTCGAGCTCGCGCTCATCGACGTCCCCATCGGCCTGCTCGAGGTCGGTTCCCGCCGATGCGACACCGAGGCGCGTTCCTTGATCGGCGAGCGAAGGAGCTCCGTCTTTCCAGCGCCCTCCCGCAGCCTGCTTCGCTCGCGGCGGTACGCCGGGCAATGCTCCGTCCAGCTCTGGAACATCCTCGAAAAGATTCGTGAAGTGGATGCCTCCATGAAGCCAGCGCTGCAGCGCCGCGTCCGGGAGGCGCATCCGGAGGTCAGCTTCGCGCTGCTGAACGGCGGTCCGCTCCGTTATCCCAAGAAGCAGGCGGCGGGGGAAACAGAACGGCGGCTGCTGCTGCGCCCGGTCTTCGGCGAGGTGCCCAGGGTGCCGGGGACGGCGCGCGACGACGTACTCGACGCCTACGTTCTGCTCTGGTCGGCGCGCCGCGTTCTGCATGGGCAGGAACGCGTCCTCGGATCCGGCGAGCGCGACGGGCGCAGACTGAAGTGCGAGATCGTCGGCTGAGCGCGACCGAAAGGTACGCGGCGCAAACCGGATTATTCCCCTGTTCGAGATCCAGCAGCGCGACAGCTTGAGCTGCGGGCGAATGCGGTACCCTTGTGCGTCAACGTGTCTGAGCGCGTCGACGCGCGAGGAGATTGCATGGCAGAAGAGAAACGCCCTGTAGCCATCGTCGCCGCGCCGCCCAGGACGAAGCCGACGGACTACCCGCAGCCCTTTGCATCGCGGATGAAGGGGCGGGTGAAGCGGCCGCTGGGGGACTTGTTCGGGCTGAAGAATTTCGGCGTGAATCTGACGCGCCTAGCGCCGGGCGCGGTGTCGGCGCTGAGGCATTCGCATAGCAGGCAGGACGAGTTCGTGTACGTGTTGCAGGGGCATCCCACGCTGCGCACGGACGAAGGGAAGACGCGGCTGTCGCCGGGAATGTGCGCGGGGTTCAGGGCCGGGGACGGGAATGGGCATCACCTCATCAACGAGACCACCGAGGAGATCGTGTACCTCGAGGCGGGCGATCGCACGCCGGGGGATGAAGGAAGCTATCCCGACGACGATCTCGAGGCGGTGCTCATCGAGGGCAGGTGGCAGTTCACGCACAAAGACGGAACGCCGTACTGAGCCCCGGGTCTGCTACTTCACCGCGGGGCGCACGATGACGACGGACTTGTCGTGCCCCGGCACGCTGCCGCTGATCACCAGCAGGTTGTTCTCGGGAACCACGTCGACCACGGTGAGGTTCTGCACCGTCCGGCGATCGACTCCCATGTGCCCGGGCATCCGCTTGCCCTTGAAGACGCGGCCCGGCGTCTTCCGCTGTCCGACGGCTCCCATGTGGCGGTGGTGCTCGTGGCTGGAGGCGGAGTCGCGCGCCGCGCCCTTCATGTGGTGGCGCTTCACCACCCCGGCAAAGCCAAAGCCGCGGGTGGTGCCTGTGACGTCGACCCGGTCGCCCTTCTTGAACAGGGCGACGGTGACCTGGGAGCCGACCGCGAAGTCGCCGAGATCCTTCTCCTCGACGCGGAACTCCTTGATCAGCCGATGCGGCTTCTGGCTCTTCTTCTTGAACTGGCCGAGGTACGGCTTCGTCTGCCGGCGCTCGGCCTTCTTTTCGTCGAGCTCGTCGAAGCCGAGTTGTAGGGCGGTGTAACCGTCGCGCTCCTGCGTGCGATGGCCGAAGACGAGATTCGGAGCGGCCTCCACCACCGTGACGGGGACCGCGCTGCCGTCGTCCGCGAACATGGTGGTCATGCCGATCTTCTTGCCGATGATGCCCTTCGACATTGCGTTCTCCTCGCGTTTCCTACCGCGAACGTGCGCGCAGCATGCGGGGCAGAGGCTGCGGCGGCGGGCCGGAAAGCCGCGCCATGCGTAGGAGGTTGCGGTCCTGACGGTTCCCCGGTGCTTCGGGGGCCGCGGCTTCTAACACGCGGAACCTGGCGGATCAAGTTGGGCAAAGGCGTTCTCTCCCTTCCCCGCCGATCGACCAGGCCGCCGAGCGGTGCGCCTGGTGGCACGCCAGGTGCTCCTGCGCCGTCCCGGCGGTGGGGAATTTAGGTTCCGGTTCCCCCGGGGGGACGGGATGTCTGGGGCGGCGACGTGGGGGGCGGGAATCTCGGCTCCCGAAATCCGGGGGAGGGGGCCGGCTGGCCGTGCGCGTCGAGCCGCGGCCAGCCGGCGCCGTTCGCTGGCACTGCTCCTGGTCTTCGTCTGCGGCGCGAGCGCCGCGGGCGCCGCGCTGGGGCTGCTGAAGCAGCCCGACCCCGGCGACCAGGCGGCGAATTTCGCGTTCACCACGGCGGCGGCGCTGGAGACCGCGAGGCGGGCGGACGAGCGCGCGCGTCGGTCTGAGGCGGAGCTTGCCGCCGCCAGATCGCGGATCGAAGCGCTCTCCGCGGGCGAGCAGGAACTTTCCGACTTCCGGGAAGCCGAGCGCATCGGCGTCTCGCGCTGGATGAAGGACTCCACCGCGCTCTGGGGCGACGAGCGCCGCCGGGTGATGGCGGCGATCATCCGCGAGTCGCGGCGGAACGGCCTCGATCCGGCGTTGGTTGCGGCGGTGATCCAGGTCGAGTCGCATTTCGACCCGGTCGCCGTATCCACGGTGGGCGCGCGGGGGCTCATGCAGCTGATGCCGCCGACGGCGCAGTGGCTGCTGCAGCGGGATCCCTCGCCGCCGAAAATCCGCCCCACCCAGCTCTTCAATCCCGTTCTGAACATCGAGCTGGGAACCAGCTACCTCGCGCAACTGATGGGCCGGTTCGACGGCGACCTCACCCGCGCCTTGATCGCGTACAACGCCGGGCCCGCCACCGCCCGCGCGCTGCAGCGCGGAAGCAAATCATGGCACCGCCTGCACGCCTATCCCAGGAACGTCCTTGCCACCTACAAGGCGCTCCTCACCGCTCCGCAGCAGGTCGCCGCCCGCTAGGCCGAGGCTCGGCGATAATGCGTCCTGTGTCCAACGTAGCCTCGACAGGAGGCTTACATGGACAAGAAGAACCTCGAAGGCGAATTGGATAAGGCCAAGGGCAAGATCAAGGAGACCGTCGGCGTCGCGACGGGCGACCGCGAGCTCGAGGGCGAAGGCAAGCTCGACAACCTGAAGGGCAAGGTCAAGGACGTCGCCGGCAACATCCGCGAAGGCATCAAGGAGAAGTTGGACGACCTGGATCGCCCGAAAACCGACGAGAAGTAGCCCGAAATCATCAGGCCGCTGGCGGAAAGACGAGCCAGAGGCCACCCTCGCGTTCCTCGACCCGACCGCCGTAGAAGCCGAGGATGCGGGAAGCCAGCGCAAAGCCGAGGACGGCCCCGGTGGGATCCCCGCTGGGCCGGTCTTCGGGCTCCGGCGGAACGAGCGGGATAGGCGCGCTCTCCGCGCGAATGTGCAGCGCGGGATTCGCTCCGTCCGCTCGCGCCGCGACCGACAGGCGGGGACCCAGCGAGCCTCGCGCCATGTGCTCCAGCGACGCTCGCACGGCGCGGCGGAGCATGTCGCTGTCTCCGGTGGTGCATGCGTTGCCCAGCTCGAGGACCCAGCCGTCCGTGGAAATTCCATCCTTCTCCGCCAGCGTGTGCAGGGCGGGCTCGACCAGGTCCTTGAGAGCGATCTTTTCCTGCTTCAAGTCGTAGCCGTGCTCGAGGAGGCGCTCGATGGTGAAGAAATCTTCAATGAGACGGCGCATGCGCCGCAGCGCCCGGAGCGAAACGTCGATCATCTTTTCCGCGCGCTCGCCGCCGCGATCGGCGGCGTCCATCCGCTTGAGCAGGTCGCAGGACCAGAGCGCCGTCGCGAGCGGGTTCTTGATTTCATGTGCGACGAACCCGAGGTACTTCCCGCGCTTTCCCGGCGGCGGCATCGGCCGAACCTAAGCGCCGGCACAAGAGTGCGCAAGCGGACGGCTGCTCAAGAGTTACAGGTCATGCAGCCGAGCGGGCATGGAGATCTTACAGGAAGCGGCTACGTACATTCCACATCGTGGTGTCAAGTCCCTGTGAACCGCGGGCGTGCCTGACGTGGCATCCCGCTTGCTCATGGCAACCGGAGTCGTCGTTCCCAGCCCGGAGGAACCCGCATGCAACCGTCCGCCCTTCCGTCGAGCACTGGCTCGCTCGCCATGTACCTGGCGGAAATCAACAAGTACCCGCTGCTCACGGTCGATGAAGAGCAGCGTCTCGCCAGGCTCTATGCGCGAAGCGGCGATCTGGACGCGGCCCACAAGCTGGTCACCTCGAACCTGCGCTTCGTGGTCAAGGTCGCGTACGAATACCGCAGCTACGGCATCAAGATGGCCGACCTGATCCAGGAAGGAAACATCGGCCTGATGAAGGCGGTGCAGAAGTTCGACGCCGACAAGGGCATCCGCCTGATCTCCTACGCGGTGTGGTGGATCCGCGCCTTCATCCAGAACTACATCCTCAAGAGCTGGAGCCTGGTGAAGCTCGGGACCACGCAGGCGCAGCGGAAGCTGTTCTTCTCCCTGGCGCGCACGCGGCGCGAGCTGGAGAAGTTCGACGGCGTCACCGGCGACATGCAGAAGGCCAGCGAGGGCGCCATCGCCAAGAAGCTGAGGGTGAAGCCCGGCGAAGTCCTGGAGATGCAGCAGCGCATGGAAGGCCGTGACCTTTCGCTGGACGCGCCCATGGGCGAGGACGGCGGCTCCTCGCACGTCGACTTCGTCATGGACGGCGCCGACCTCCCCGACGCGGAGATCGCCGAGCAGGAAGAGCGCCACATCGTGCAGGAACGGGTGCTCGAGGCGCTGGGTCGGCTCGATCCGCGCGAGCGCTACATCATCGAGCAGCGGATCATGAACGACAAGCCGATGACCCTGAAGGAGCTCGGCGAACACTTCGGCTTCTCCCGCGAGCGCGCGCGGCAGCTGGAGATCAGGGCCAAGGCAAAGCTGGAGGCGGAGCTCGGCGAGTTGATGGACGAGCTGTTCCCGGACGAGGAGCGCGTCCCGGTCGCCGAGACGGCCTGATCAGATTCACAGCGCGAACGAGGGCCGCCGCCATGGCGGCCCTTTGCGCTTCGGGGCGGGATGGTACGCTCCGGCGATGCGTCGGGTCGCCGGCCTGCCCGCGGTCTACTGGTGGCTGTGGATCGGGTACCTGCTTTCGTCTCTCGGCACCTTCGTCTTCCCGTTCCTCGCGCTGTACCTCTCTTCGCGCGGCATCGACGCCCGGCAGACCGGCCTGGTCCTCTCACTGCTCGGCGTGGGCGCCGTGCTCGCTGGGCCCATCGGCGGGCAGCTCGCCGACCATGCGGGACGCAAGCCGGCCCTGCTCCTCGCCCTCGCCTTCTCCGCGGTCTCTGCGCTCTACCTCGGTTTCGTAAGGTCGCCTCTGGCCATCGCGCCGGGAGTCCTATCCTTCGGCCTCGGCGTCTCGATGGCGCGCCCCGCCATGCAGGCCATCGTCGCGGACGTGCTGCCGCCGGAGCTGCTTGGGCGCGCGTATGCGCTTCTGTATTGGGCGGCGAACGTCGGCATCGCCGTCTCCGCATGGATCGGCGGCGTACTTGCCGGACGGACCTGGCTCGGCCTCTTCGCGGGCGACGCGATCACCACGGTGCTGTTCGCGGCGCTCGTCGTGTTCCGGGTGCCGGAATCGCGTCCCACCCCGGCCTCCGAAGCGCGGGCCGTCGGTTGGAGCACGCTCGCGGGCGATCGGCCGTTTCTCGCCTTCCTCGCCACCCACTTCGCCTTCATGATCGTGTTCTGGCAATTCCAGTTCGCGCTTCCGCTCGCCGTGGTGCGCAGCGGCTTCGGGACGGAGGAGTACGGGCGCATGATGGCGCTGAACTGCGCGGCCGTGTTCGTCACGCAGCCCTTCACCGCGCGTTGGTTGCGCGCGATCGACCGCGGCGTGCTGCTGGCGATTGCCTCGGTGTGGGTCGGCCTGGGATTCGGCGCGTACGCGCTCAGCTCCACCATGCCGCAGTACTACGCGGCCACGCTGATCTGGACGATCGGCGACGTCGTTGGACTGCCGCTGGTGAGCGCGGTCGTGGCCTCGATGAGCCCGGTGGCCCTCCGCGGGCGATACCAGGGCGCGCAGATGCTCGCGCAGGCGCTGGCCATGGTGGCAGCTCCGCTCGTCGCCGGCGCCGTGGTCGACGCGTGGGGACTGCGCGCGCTCTGGGCGGGGTGCGTCGTCGTGTGCTTTGTGGCGGGCGTCGCGCACGCCGTGCTGGGAGCGGCACGCCGGAGGCGCGCGGCGCTCGCCGCCTGACGACTACTTCTTCGCCGCGCGCGGGAACGCAGACTTTCCCGCGTAGCGCGCGGACAGGCCGAGCTCCTCCTCGATGCGCAGGAGCTGGTTGTACTTCGCCATCCGGTCGCTGCGGCTCGCAGACCCGGTCTTGATCATTCCGCAGTCGCAGGCGACCGCAAGGTCCGCGATGAATGCGTCCTCGGTCTCGCCCGAGCGGTGGCTCATGACGGTCCGGTAGCCGTTGAAGTGCGCGAGGCGGACGCAGTCCATGGTCTCGGTCAGCGAGCCGATCTGGTTCACCTTGATGAGCACCGCATTGGCGATGCCCTGCGCGATCCCTCGCTGCAGCCGTTGGGTATTGGTGACGAAGAGATCGTCGCCCACCAGCTGAACGCTGGCACCCAGACGGTCGGTGAGGAGTTTCCAGCCGTCCCAGTCGTCTTCCGCGTAGCCGTCCTCAATGGAGACGATGGGAAAGTCCCGGGCCCACGCGGCGTAGAGCTCGGCGAGCTGTGCGCGATCGAGCGTCTTGTTCTCGCCCTCGAGGGTGTACTTGCCGTCCTTGAAGAACTCGCTCGCGGCACAGTCGAGCGCGAGAACGATGTCGTTGCCGAGCTTGTATCCGGCCTTGCCGATGGCCTCCGCGATCATTTCCAGCGCTTCGCGATTCGACTTCAGGCTCGGCGCGAACCCTCCCTCGTCGCCTACTCCCGTGAAGTAGCCGCGCCCTTTGAGGACGCCCTTGAGCGCATGGAAGACCTCGGCGCCCATGCGCAGCGCCTCTGCGAAAGTGGGTGCGCCCCAGGGGACCACCATGAATTCCTGGATGTCCACGTTGGAATCGGCGTGCGCGCCGCCGTTGAGGATGTTCATCAGCGGGACGGGAAGCGTGCGCGCATTGAGGCCGCCGAGGTAGCGGTAGAGCGGGATGCCGAAGCTCATCGCCGCGGCGCGCGCCGCGGCCAGCGAGACGCCCAGGATGGCGTTGGCGCCCAGGGCCTTCTTCGTGGGTGTGCCGTCGAGCTCGATCATCAGCCGATCGATGCCCTCCTGATCGGCGGCGTCCATTCCCACCAGCCGCGGCGCGATCCGGCTGCGCACGTTCTCGCAGGCCGTGCGCACGCCCTTGCCGCCATAGCGGTTCTTCTCGCCGTCGCGCAGCTCATGGGCCTCGTGCTCGCCGGTACTCGCCCCCGAAGGCACCGCCGCGCGCGCGATGTTTCCGGAGGCCACGGTCACTTCGCACTCGAGCGTCGGATTGCCGCGGCTGTCGAGGATCTCTCTGGCGTGGACGTCGACGATTTCTGTCATGGCGCGGCCGTAGCACGCCGCGCATTCTCGGGCAACGCCGGGCGCGCGATCCGGGTCCGACCTCTCACCGCGAGATGGTGACCGCGTTCCACTCGGCGCGGATGTTCATGCCCGGGTAGTCGGGCCAGGGCGCGTAGTCGCCGCTGAACGTGCCGTCGTTGTATGCGAAGACGGAAATCTGGATGGCCATTCCCAAAGGCAGGGATTGGGCCGGGATGGTGAGCGCTCGAGCCGAGGCAGGAGCGGGGAAACGTTTGGCCGTGCCGCAGTTGCTCCCGCAGGACCACTGCGCGTTGACCGTGAAGCGGTCGGGCTGGGTCGAGCTCGTCCAGGTGACCGTGATGTCCCTGTCTGGCGCGAAGGTCGCTCCGTCGGAGGGGGCTGTCAGGATCGGCGCCTCCGGGACCTTGCCGGTCGCCGTGACCGTCTTCGCTCCCCTGGTGACCTGCAGGGCGATCTGCGCGCCCGTGGAGAGGATGGCTTCGAGCTGGCCGATATAGTCTCCGTCCTCGTACCAACCGGGGGGATGCGGAATGGTCACGCCGTTGACCTTGACGACGGCGTCATTGACCCGGACTCCTTGCTGAACGACCGACAGGTTCTGGTAAAGCGAGCCCATGTCCCGGCCGTAGACCTGAAGCGCAAGCGGATCGGCGGACTGGTTGTCGTCGAGCTGGCCGTCGAAGTTCATTGCCGCGACATCGCGGTCGTTCACCGTCGCTGGCGCGCTTGCCGGATTGAAATGGTACCCGGCGAGCGACGGCGTGATCGTATAGACGCCTTTCGGCACGCCATCGAACGAGTAGGCTCCCGAGGAATCCGTCCGGCTGGTCCTGTCGGCGCCCAACGCGGTTCCCGACAGGCTGACCGTGACCTGATGTGCTTGTGCGCCCGAGATCCTTCCGGAGATGGCGTAGCCGGGAGGTTCGAGAATGCACGAAAGGACCGCGACGACGGCAGTAAACGCCGCGACAGCCGACTTCGATCTCGATGCCATGTGTTTTCCTGAGGACGGCCTGATCCGTCCGGCGGCGCCCAATCTTCCCGGTGCGAGCCCCGTAGGCAACCCCCGGCCACATTCGATGCCAGGCGTTTGTCATCCGGTGCTCATGCGGGGCTCGACATCCCCGGCGCTCCGGCACCTCTGATGTGCTAGAAGCGCCCCTCCCAAGGAGGAGGTCAGCATGGGTCTGCTCGAGGGCAAGATCGCGATCATCACCGGGTCGGGCGGCGGCATCGGCCGCGAGCACGCGCTGCTCTTCGCCCGCGAGGGCGCCAAGGTCGTGGTGAACGATCTCGGCAGCGATCGCCACGGCGGCGGCAAGGGTGCGGAGATGGCGGACAAGGTGGTCGCCGAGATCAAGGGCAAGGGCGGAGACGCCGTAGCGAACTACGACAGCGTGGCCACGCGCGAAGGGGCTGACGGGCTCGTCTGGAGCGCGCTGAACAAGTTCGGCAGGCTCGACATCGTGGTGAACAACGCCGGGATCCTGCGCGACAAGACGCTCCTCAACATGAGCGAGCAGGACTTCGACCTGGTGCTCGATGTGCACCTGCGCGGGACGTTCCTGGTCACGCAGGCGGCGGCGCGCGTGTTCAAGGTGCAGGGCAAGGGTGGGCGGATCGTGAACACGACCTCGCTCTCCGGCCTGCTGGGCAACTTCGGTCAAGGGAACTACGCGTCGGCGAAGGGCGGGATCTATTCGCTCACGCGCACCGCATCGATGGAGTTCCAGCGGATGGGAGTCACCGTGAACGCGATCGCGCCCGTGGCGCTCACGCGGATGACGCAGGACCTCGCGATGTTCAAGGGCATGACGCCAGAACAGATCGGACCGCAGTATGTCGCACCCGTGGCGGCGTTCCTCGCGAGCGACCTCGCGGCGGACATCACAGGCCTGATCGTGGGGGTGCAGGGGCCCAAGGTGTTCCTGTACAGGATGACGGAGACGGCGGGCGTCACGCGCGAGGGCGGCCCCTGGAGCCCGGCGGAGATCAAGGAGAGGTGGGCGGAGATCTCGCGGTAGCACCGAAGCGCAGCGAGGGTCTCCGGTTGGAGACCCTCGCTCAATCGCCCAGCCCCTACACCCGCTGGGCGGGCCCCGCCACCGCGGGGAAGCCTATGCCGGCACCGAGTAGTCGATGATGATCACTCCGCGCTCGGGCTGTTCGTCGTCCTCGTGGCGGTCGTTCTGGCGCTGGGGGGTCGGCTCCGGGATCGGCAGCTCGACGCGGGGCCGCTGGCTGTCATGCTCCCGCTCACGCTTCTTGATCTCTTCGATGATGAAAGCGTCGAGCATTGGAGCACCTCCGGGGTCAACTACAGGATCGATGCAATCCTGGCACCATCGTTTCACCGCCCCCGCTTTCCGCCGCCCGTCCCCTTGCCTCCTGAGGGCCTGTCCGGCCTCCTTCTAGACTTGTAACAATCCACCCTACCTCGGTCAACATACCCACTGTGGGTAACGCGCGCCTCAACGCGTTGTTTCACGGAGAGACTCCGCTCGGGTCTTGAAATTCGCGAGCATGTTGGGTAGGCCCCGCTCTGCGAGCGCCTTCTCGAGCGGGCCGGGAACCAGAGGGCCGAGATCGATCTCGATCGCGTACGTGGCGCGGGTGCCGCCGCGGTCCGTCGATTCCAGCGTCCATTCGATGCGCTCGAGAGACCGCGTGACGTGACGGAGCGTGAAATCGAACAATTTGAGCTTCACGTCGAGCCAGTACGTGACTTCGACCGAATCGCCCAGGCCGCGGCCAACACGGACCGCTTTCACCTCGGGCACGAACTCCGGGTATCGGGCGTAGTCCTCCACCACGCGATGGAACGCGTCGGGCGTCACGTCGATCTCGATCGACCGGCTGACGCGAATCCTGTGCCCCCGCGAACCCACGATCGACAAAATATCCCCTGCGTCCAGTTTGACGCACCGCAGCCGTGGCTGCCATCGATTCGCGCCTCCGGTGCACCAGCGGCTATGCGTTGTAGTTCGGCTTGTGCTCGAAGGTGTGCCGCGACTGGATGTAGCGGATGGTGCGGCTCTTGGAGCGCATGACCACCGAGTGCGTCTCCGCTCCACCCTTGAAGAAACGGACGCCCTTGAGGAAGTCGCCGGAGGTGACGCCGGTCGCGGCGAAGACCACGTGTCCGCGCGCCATCTCTTCCAGCTCGAACACCTTCTTGACGTCCTTGACACCCATCTTCTGCGCGCGCTCGATCTCCTTGTCGTTGCGCGGCGCCAGGCGGCCCTGCATGTCGCCGCCCATGCAGCGGATGGCCGCCGCCGCGATCACGCCCTCCGGCGCGCCGCCGATCCCCATCAGGACATCGACGCCCGTCTCGGGAAAGCAGGTGGCGATGGCCGCGCTGACGTCGCCGTCGCCGATCAGCTTGATCCGGGCCCCGGTGGCACGGACTTCCGCGACCAGCTTCTCGTGCCGCGGCCGATTGAGGATGATCACCGTCAGGTCATCTACGTAGACACCCTTGCGGTCGGCGATGGCGCGCAGGTTCTGCGAGGGGCTCTTGTTCAAATCGATCGCTCCCTTCGCCGACGGCCCGACGGCGATCTTGTCCATGTACGTGTCGGGCGCGTTCAGCAGATTGCCCTTGTCCGACATGGCGATGACGCTGAGCGCGTTCGGTCCGCCGGTCGCGGTGATGGTGGTGCCCTCGAGCGGGTCGAGGGCGATGTCGACCTCCGGATCGGCGGAGTCGCCCTTTCCCACCTTCTCGCCGATGTACAGCATGGGAGCCTCGTCCCGCTCGCCCTCGCCGATCACGATGGTGCCTCGGATGTTGAGCTCGTTGAACGCCTTGCGCATCGCGTCCACGGCGGCCTGATCGGCGAGCTTCTCGTCGCCGCGGCCCATCACCCGAGCCGACGCCATCGCCGCGGCCTCCGTGAGGCGCACGGCCTCGAGCCCGATGTTCCTATCCATTCCTGTAGCCCTCCAGTTTCGACAGGAGCCAGTCCGGGGCGCGGGTCGGCTTCAGCTCCGGCCCCACGCAGACGTGGACGGTGTGTCCCAGCGTGATCACGGCCTCATCCTGCTGGCGGTGCACCTTGTAGTCGAAGCGGATCTTCACCCTCGTGTGCGTCTCCGACAGGTGGATCTCGAGCACGTCGTCGTACTTCGCCGACTTCACGTACTGCACCGACGCCTCGAGGACCGGAAGGAGGATGCCGCGGCGCTCCACCTCGCCGTACGAGAGGCCGAGACCGCGGATGAAATGGCCGCGCGCTCCCTCGAAGAAGCGCAGGTAGTTGGCGTAGTAGACGACGCCCATCTGATCGGTGTCACCGTAGATGACGCGCACGCGGTAGGGTTCCACGTCGCGTCGTCTATCACTGGCCGACGCGATACGCGACCAGCTGCAGCCGCGTTTGTTCCTGCTGCCGACCGTGCGCGTCGACGGTGCTGGTGACGAGCAGCACCAGACCCACCTTCGGCGCGTAGGTCCATTCCGTGACGAACTTTCCCCCTTTCGCCAGCGGCTGCTCGTTGCGCACCAGCGCACATCGGGTGAAGGTCCCCGCCTCGGTGACGGTGCTCGCGTCCATGCTGACCACCTCGAACCGCTGAACCACCAGGTTCTCGACGGCGCTCCATTTCGCGCCGGTGGCGAGCGGCGTCCGAAGCAGGTAGCGGTCGGCGTCGCGGACACCGTCGCTCTCGTAGCGGAGACGCCCGCGGTGATCGTCGATGAACCAGGCGCCGTCGCGGCCGACGATCTGGATGGTCTCCCGCCGGTTGGATCCGTGGAAGGCGTAGGTCCAGGAGTTTCCGACGGCGAGCGGGTAATAGCGGGTGGCGTCCTCGCCGGATCCGGTAGACGCCGGCGCTGCCTGCGGACCCGCCTTGCATGCGCAAAGAACGAGCGCGACCAGCGCGAGTTTTCTCACGGGCGAGCCCGCCTGCGCTGCGAGAGCCGGGCGGCGTCCTCCTTCTTCCTCCGGACCAGGTCCTCGTAGGCGCCCCGCGCCGCCCGGCGCGTCTCCTCGTCGGACGCGCCGCTCTCCAGCGTGAAAAGGAAGGCCTCGGCCTCCGCGCCGCCGAGGCTGGCGATGGCGTACAGGATGGGACCGACGTCCTCGGCATGGCGGTGGCGCGTCATCTCGATGAGGGGCGTCACCGCACGCCGGTCGCCGATCGCGATCAGGGCGCCGGCGGCCCGGCGAGCCACTTCCGGATTCGCGTCCTGTAGCCGGGCGATGAGCTGCGGCACCGCGGCGGGGCTCCGGCGGTCGGCGAGCACGCGAATGGCATAGTCGCGGACCCGCGCGTCGGCCGAGGAAAGATCCTTGAGCAGCGCGTCATCCGTCTTGCCCCGGGCGTCGAGCTGTGCCGCGAGACCGGTGACGGCGTCGCGCAGCGCCCCCTCCACCGCCGCGCTGAAGGCCGCGTGCCGGGCTCCCGGATCGAGGCTGTCGTCCGCGTTGGTGGGCACCCGGGCTCCACCCTCGGCCACCAACCGCTCGACGTCTCCTTGCGCTCCGGTCGACGTCATCTCCAACGTGACGGCCACGTCGGCGACCTCGTGCTCGACGAAGGGCTTTGCGGGATCGTAAGCGGCGGGAGGAGCGAGCGTCCTCTGCGCCCGGTCGATGTCCAGCTGGATGCGCAGCGTCCCTCCGTCGCGGACGGCGAAGCGCCCGGTTCCCTCGAGCGCTGAGCGCAGCTGCTGGCGGAGCGTTTCCGAGGACTCGGCAATCTCCGGCTTCCCGGCAAGCGCCGCCTCGCTGATCGCCAGCGTGCCGATCGCGAGGGCGCGCCCCGACGACGACGGCTTGCAGGCAGTAGCCGCGATGGCGAGCGCAGCCAGGCTTTTCGCGCGATGCATCGGCCGGGTCTCCGCTCCGATGCTAAGGGCGCGCGCCCTCGCGGTCAAAAAGGGTCCGGCTTCTGGGGGTCGGACGCCGGGGTCTGCTCCGCCTCGCCCTCGTGCCGTTCATCCGCCGGCGCCTCCTCGCGGCGTTCGTCGCCCGCACGCTCCTCGGCCCGCTCCTCCACGGAAGCTTCCTCGCGGAGCGGTGTGGTCGATGAGACCACAGTCGGTCCGGGCGGCGGAGCGAAGCGCAGCGTGCCCGCAGGCTGTCCCCAGGCTTGCTCGGCGGCGTTGGTCGCGCGCGGGCGATCCTCGCGTCCGCGGCGGCGGCGCGCTTCGCGCGGCTCTTCTCCCTCGGCGGCCTGGACGACAGGTTCCGGCGGGACAACCTCGGGAGCAGTCTGCGCCTCCTCCGTGGGCGCTGGCTCGGCGGCGGGCGTCGCTTCCACCGAGATCTCGTGCGCTTCCGACGCAGCTGCCGCCGGCTCCTCGTGGACCCGGTCCTCGCGCTCGCGGCGGCCGGCGCGCTCTTCCCGCTGGCGCGAAAGGCCGGCGAAGAAGGCCTCGTCGAGATCCGGCACCTCGACGGTCTGGACCGTCACGCCCACCCGGCAGGCGATCATCTCCTCCGGGAAGGCTTCGCCGACGTACAGCGCGACCGGCGCCTGCGCTGCCGCGCTCGCCTCGCTCCGGGCGTCGCGTCCCGCGTCTCCCGGAGCGAGCACGAGCCCCATCTGCGCGGAGTAGTGCGCCAGGTCCTTGCGCAGCTCCTGCACGTCGGCGCGTCCGATCTCCCTTCCGCCGCGCACGAGCTTCACCGCCACGCGCAGGTCGGACACGCCGCGCCGCTGCCGGGCCAGATAGAGCGGTCCTTCCTTGCTGCGCTTGGCGACCCGCACGTCGCGCATCCCCATCTTCTCCAGCAGCGCCGCGCAGAGGTTCTCGAACGCGCCCGTGTCCAGCTCCGCGACCCGGCGCCGCAGCGCGCGAACCACGGCGCGGCGAACTTCCGCGCCGAGCTGCGCCGCCCCCATCGGCCTTGCGCCCCCGTGCGGCGCCCGCACCTCCTCCAGCAGCGCGGAAGCGGGCGGAAACTCGACCAGGGTCACGCGGTCGCCGTCGACGATGAACGCGGGCTTGCGCCCCGCCTCGGTCCGTCGGCGGTTGTCCTCGAGCAGCGCGGCGACGAGCGAAGGAAGATCGCGCACCAGCGCGTCGGAGAGCAGCTCCCTGCGCAGCAAGTCGGCCGCGAGCTCCGCCAGCGCCGAGCCGCTCTGGCGCTGCGCCAATGCCTCGAACACCACCTCGGCCGGCGGAGGAAACCGCCGCTGTCCCTTGCGGCCCTGATCCTGCCGCCGGCGCTCCGCTTCCACTTCCTCGTAGCCTTCTTCGTGCTCCGCCTGCAGCTCGGCGAGCCTGCGCCGCGCTTGGGCGTGAATGGCGCGAGGCTCGCGCTCGCGGGGCCGATAGAGCGCCTCGCCAGTCTCCGCCGGCTGCATCGGCGGCGGCACCGGCTCGACCTGCGCCTCCTGCGGCACGGACCACTCGATCAGCGCGAACGTGCCTTCAGGCAGGACGGCGACGACCTTGCGGTCGTCCTCGCGCTTCGCCATCGCCGCGAGCCGCTGTCCCATGGTGATCTCGGGATCCTGGCCCACGTGCGAGAGCAGGTTGTCGCGCAGGGCGACATCCGCGATTTCCTTGTAGTGGAGAGGCTTGCCGGTGCGGCGCAGGACCTCTACGGCCGCTTCGGTGAACGTCATGTGACACTCCGCGGGAGTGCGGTCGGGACCAGGTGGAGGCTACCCTTCCGCCGCTCCGAAAAAGTTCAATTAGCCTATTGAGTTGCATTGGTGGTGTCAACGAACTTAGCCTGCTTGGGTGATCCGGATTCGCCCCGGGCGCTCCTGGCGCCTCAACCCCGCGTACCTGGGCGAGCTGCGATCGCTCAGCGCCGCGCGCGCCAAGGCGTTCACCGGTGCGGAGATCGTCGACGTCCTGGGCATCGAGGTGGACGGCGTGGAGATCGCCGCCGGAGTCGGCGAGGCGCGCGTCCTGCAGGCCGTCGACGAGCTGGCACAGGCGCTGATCCGGATCGGCGAAGGGCAACCGGCGGCGCAGGCCACCATCGGGCCCGGACCGACGGAGCTGGTGCTGGAAGCGCGGGGCCACGACCTGCTGCTCACGCTCGTGACGCTGGCGCCGCCCGCGCGCATCCTCGCCTCCGGTCTGCTCGTCGACGCGCACAAGATGCGCACCGCAACGTTGCACGCCGCGCGCGGGCTGCTCCTCGATCTGCTCGCGATCAGTCCCGCGCTCTCGCGCGCGCGGCTGGCGCGAAGGTTGGGCGCGGAGTGCGCGCAGCTCGCGCGGCGCGCACAACCGCCGCCGCGGACCTGGCCGTCGCGGCCGGCGGAGCCGCAGACGCTGCTCAGCCATGTCCACCGCAAGCCGGAGAAGCTTTCCGTCCAGCTGCCGCCCGAGACCATGTCGCGCATGCGCTGCGCCACGGAGGTCCCGTTCGCGCCGCTGGCAGCTCACGTCGGCCGCGGATCGGTCACGCTCCTTCGCAGCGGAGCGCCGGGCCTCACCTGGGAAGGACCGGTGTTCCTGTTCCTGCGGAATCTACTGGGGGACACCGAACGGCTGGTCGAGGCGTGGGAAGGCGGCGAGCCCGCGTTCACCCTCCCCCTCGGCACGCATGAGCTTCGCTGGGACCTCACCTGCGACGAGGTGCGCGCGCAGGGCTGGAGGAAGCCGCTCAAGCTGCCGCCGCTGCGCTTCGCCAAGGTGGCCGCCGGAGCGGCGGAGCTGTACGCAGACGAGACCCTGCGCGCCGGCACCGACGAGCTCGCGGCGGACCTGCGCGACCGCGCCCAGGCGTTGTTGCGGCATTCCGCGGATCTGGAGAGCGGCGACCTGCGCCGTGCGCCCGCCGCAGTGATCGCGCCCCCTGCGCGCGAGGGGCGAGAGAAGAAACCGCCGCTCGCCCGCGGCCGGATCCGGCGCCTGGTGTATCGGGAGGTGTGGCGGAGGTCGCTCACCGGCGCTGCGCGCATGATGGCGCTCGATCAGGGACCCCTCGTCGTCGAGGGCGAGGGAGAGCTGGTCGGCATCGATCCGGCGGCGGGGAAGGAGCTCTGGCGGGTGCACGCCGCCAGCGGCGCTGTCCACCGCGGATCCGAGCTGTTCTATGCCGAGCCCGGCGACGCGCTGGTCCGGCTCGACGCCGAGTCCGGCGAGGTCCGCTGGAAGCGCCGCCTGCGCGGAGCGGCCCAGCCGGCGCGACTGTGGACGCTTCCCGAAGGAGTGCTCCGCGCGCTGCCCGGCGAAGGCATCGCGATGGTCGCGGACTCCGGCGCGCTGGCGTTCCGCACCCGGCTGCCCGGCGGCGCACCCGAGCATGTCGCGGTCGCGTCCGGAGTGGTGATCGCGGCCCTGTCTTCCGGGTCGCTTGCCGGCATCGATCCGGAGGGCGGAATCCTCTGGAAACGGCGGCTCCGCGCGAACCCCGTCATCTCCTGTGGACCGCAGGCCCTCGTGCTCGACGGCGGAATGCTCTGTTGCATCGAGCCGGAGAGCGGCAAGACGCTATGGGAGCGCGAGCTTGCAGCAGCCGCGGAAGAGGCGACGGTCCACGAGGGCGCCATCGCCGTCCTGGGCGGAGGCGCCGTCTGCACGTTCTCCACGCGCGACGGAGAGCCGCGCCAGCGTGCCGACGTTCGCTGGGCGCGGCGGCTCCTCGCCGAGGACGACGGCGCGCTGATTGCGCTCGGTCCGGGCGGCGCGGCAATGCGCCTGGACGGCCGCAAGCGCTGGTCGATCGCAGCAGAAGGAAATGCGGAGCCGGCAGCCGTTCTCCGTCGCGGCATCCTGCTGCTGCAGCGTGGCGCCAGCGAGCTCTACGACGTTTCCGACGGGATCCTCGTCGCCGAGCTGCCCGCCGCGAAGCACGCATCGCTGGCGAGCGACCTTTCCTGCGCGCTGCTCGAGGAGGACGCGGTCAGCTTGCACCGCCTGGCCACGCATCTCAGCGTGGTCTAGAACGCATCTCGCTCTGTCACCACTTGACCGGTGAGAGGTCCTGCTCGACGTACTCGTCGAAGGTGACGCGGCGCTGCTGGTGGAGGAGGGGTACCCGCACGTCGCGCGAATACGACAGCCAGATGTGCACGAGTGCCGGGACCTGCGTGCGCTCGATGCGGAGATCGTCCTCCTCGACGTCGATGCGCATCTCGGTGATCACGCGGCCGTGGTCCTCCACCTTCTGGTCGAACAGATGGTGCAGCTCCCTGAAGACATACTCGCGGACGTACTTGTCCTCGGGCTGGCGGTAGGCGAGGTTCGCCGCTTCCTTGAGGACGCGCTTGACCTCGAAGTTTTCCCAATACGCCTCGCCGTAGGTTGCGAGCCAGAGCACGGCCGCAACGGCGCCGACGAACACCATCACGGTGATCAGCGTGATCCCGCGGTCTCTACGGCTCCTCACGACGCCAGTCTACGCGAGGGGGCAGGAGCGGCTACTTTACGCCGCGGAACATCCGGTCGAAGCGGATCCCCACCCTGCCGCCGAAGGAGATCCAGATCACGCTCGCGCGCCCTTTGATGTAGCTGAAGGGGATCTGGCCGATCCCTCCCTCTACCCGGCTGTCGGCGGAGTTGTCCCGGTTGTCGCCCATCATGAAGACGCGGCCTTCCTCCACCACGAACGAGCCCGAGCGCTGGAACAGCGGGTCCTTGCGGAGGAGGATGGGATGCTGGTGGCCCGCGAGATCCTCCACGTACATGCGCGCGACGACGTCGATGTCGGCGTCTGTGTACTCGGAATGGTCCTTGTAGGTGTAGTCGCCGGCCTCGACGCGCTTCTGCTCGACGCCGTTCACGTAGAGGACGTTCTCGCGGATGTCGATATGGTCGCCGGGCAGGCCGACCACGCGCTTCACGTAGTCGACGTCCGGGTGCTGCGGATTGATGAACACCACCACGTCGCCGCGCTGCGGTGGCCGCTCCCAGAGCTTGTGGACGTGGCCGGGATCGGTGAAGGGGATCCGCAGCCCGTAGCTCATCTTGTTGACGAAGATGAAGTCGCCGACGAGCAGCGTCGGGATCATCGAGCCGGAGGGGATGTGGAACGGCTCGAAGACGAACGCGCGCAGGAGCAACGCGACCAGGATGGCGCCGCCGATCGACTCGGTGTACTCGCGCACCGCACCCTTGCGCGCGAACGAAAGGTGCTTGTCGAGCTGGGCGTCGAGCGCGTGGCGCGCCTGCACCGCCGGCATCCCGTGCGGCTGTTCCAGGGCTTCGTCGACGGCGGCGATGGCCGACTCCACCTCGGCAACGGCAGGCTCGGAGATCTTCGTCCGGTTGCGCCGCAAGAGGCGGGCGGCGCTGCGGCGCAACGACTTTGCCTCGTTGCGCGCGCGGCTGCGCACGCCCCAGGGCGTGGCCGACCCGATGGTAGAGAGCAGGAAGACGGCGAGGAAGACGCAGAGCGAACCGAGGAGAAAGTCCTGCCGCCGGAGGAGGTGCTGGGCAACCACCGCGATGGCCACCGTCCCGCCGAGGATCCCGGCCAGCTTGCCGTAGCCGGCGCTGGCGTAGAACGCGCGGGAGCCGCGGTCAGCGGCGGAGACCAGCTCCGCCTCCCGCTTCGCCTGGGCTGCGTTTCGCGTCTCCGATACCGCCGTCATTCCTCCACCCGGAGCACGGCGAGGAACGCCTCCTGCGGGATCTCGATCTGTCCCACCGCCTTCATGCGCTTCTTGCCTTCCTTCTGCTTCTCGAGGAGCTTGCGCTTGCGCGAGATGTCGCCGCCGTAGCACTTGGCGAGGACGTTCTTGCGCAGCGCCTTCTGGGTCTCGCGGGCGATCACCCGGGAGCCGATGGCGGCCTGGATGGCCACCTCGTACATCTGCCTCGGGATCTCTTCCTTCAGCTTCTCGCAGATGGAACGGCCGCGCTGGTAGGAGCGCTCGCGGTGGACGATGGTCGAGAGCGCGTCCACCGGCTCGCCGTTGATGAGGATGTCCAGCTTCACCAGATCCGCCTCCTGGTACCCGCGCGGCTCATAGTCGAGCGACGCATAGCCCCGGGAGATGCTCTTCAGCTTGTCGAAGAAGTCGAACACCACTTCGGCAAGGGGGATCTCGTAGGTGATCTGCACGCGTTTGGTACCGATGTACTTGATGTCCTTCTGCGTCCCCCGGCGATCCTGGCACAGCTGCAGCACCGGCCCGACGTACTCGTTCGGAACATAGATGTGCGCGAGCAGCATCGGTTCCATCAACTTCTCGATCTCGCCTTCTCCGGGAAGCTTCGCCGGGTTGTCCACCGAGAGCTCGCTGCCGTCCTTCTTCACCACCTTGTAGACCACGGACGGCGCGGTGGTGATCAAATTCAGGTTGTACTCACGCTCCAGGCGCTCCTGGACGATCTCCATGTGCAGGAGCCCGAGGTATCCACACCGGAATCCGAATCCGAGGGCCTGGGAAGTTTCCGGCTCATAGGTGAAGGCGGAGTCGTTGAGGCGCAGCTTCTCCAGCGCGTCGCGGGTATTCTCGTAATCCGCCGAATCAACGGGGAAAATCCCCGAGAACACCATCGGCTTGATCTCCTTGAATCCGGGCAGCGCGCTCGTGGTCGGCCGCTGCGCGTCGGTGAGCGTGTCTCCGACCTTCGCGTCCTGGATGACCTTCACGTTGGCGACGACGAAGCCGACCTCGCCCGCGATCAGATCGCCCTTTTCCCGCGCCTTGGGCGCGAACACCCCGACCTCGCTCACCTCGTACTCGCGGCGGTTGGACATGAAGATGATCTTCTGCCGGGGCCGCACCGTGCCTTCGACGATGCGCACCAGCATGATCACCCCGCGGTACGAGTCGTACCAGCTGTCGAAGATCAACGCCTTGAGCGGCGCCTCGGGGTCGCCGGCTGGCGGCGGCACGGTGTGGATGATCTCCTCCAGGAGCTCCTCGATCCCGACGCCTTCCTTGGCGCTGGTGGGAACCGCCTTGCTGGCGTCGAGGCCGATCACCTCCTCGATCTCCTTGCGCGTGCCTTCCACGTCTGCGCTGGGGAGGTCGATCTTGTTGATCACCGGAACGACCGCGAGGTCGTGCTCGAGCGCGAGGTAGACGTTGGCGAGCGTCTGCGCCTCCACGCCTTGCGAGGCGTCGACGACCAGCACGGCGCCTTCGCAAGCAGAGAGGCTTCTGGAGACCTCGTAGGCGAAGTCGACGTGGCCGGGAGTGTCGATCAGGTTGAGGACGTAGTCCTTGCCGTCGCGCCTGCTGCGCCAGTTCATCCGCACGGACTGCGCCTTGATGGTGATTCCCCGTTCCCGCTCCAGCTCCATGTTGTCGAGGAACTGGTCCTGCGCCTCGCGCTCGCTGACGGTCCCGGTCTTCTCCAGCAGCCGGTCCGACAGCGTCGATTTGCCGTGATCGATGTGCGCGATGATCGAGAAGTTGCGCAGGTGCTGGTTCTGCTCAGGCATCGTCCCCTTACCGGGAGCGCGGGGGATAACACGAAACAGCTCGCCAAGCGACGGGTTCCCGAGTGGCCCGTGCGAGCTTCCAGTATGGCCAAGGCGCCTCTATAGACCGAGCTCGCGGCGGAACCAGGCGACCGTCGGCTTCAATCCTTCTTCCAGGCCGATCTTCGGCTCCCAGCCGAGCAGCGTGCGCGCCCGCGTGATGTCCGGGCGGCGCTGCTTCGGGTCGTTCTCGGGGAGCGGTCGGACCGAGCGGATGCGGCCGCCCTTCCCTACCACCCTGCGCGTCGTCTCGGCCAACTCGATCAGCGTCATCTCATGGGGATTGCCGAGGTTGACCGGCCGCGCGTCACCCCGCTCCAGCAGCGCGAGGAGTCCCGCCACCAGATCGTCGACGTAGCAGAAGCTGCGGGTCTGCGTCCCGTCGCCGAAGACGGTGAAGTCCTCGCCCCGCAGCGCCTGGCTGACGAAGGCTGGCACGACCCGGCCGTCGTCGCTGCGCATGCGCGGGCCATAGGTGTTGAAGATGCGCGCAAGCCGCACGGGCAGCCCGTGCACGCGCGCGTACGACGTGATCAGGGCCTCGGCGAAACGCTTCGCTTCGTCGTAGCAGGCGCGCGGTCCCACCGGGTTGACGTTCCCGAAGTAGTCCTCTCGCTGCGGATGCTCGAGGGGGTCGCCGTACACTTCGGAGGTGCTGGCGTGCACCAGCGTGGCGTCCGTGCGGCGCGCAAGCTCGAGCGCGTTGCGCGTGCCGCGCGATCCGACGTCCAGCGTCTCCAGCGGCAGGCGCGCGTAGTCGAGGGGCGAGGCCGGGGAGGCAAGATTGAAGACGGTGGCCGCAGCGCCCTGCAGCGGAATCGGCTCGCACACGTCGTGGTCGAGGAAGGTGAATCGGGGTTGTCCGCGGTGACGCTCGGCACTGTCCCGCCGCCCGGTGAGCAGGTTGTCGACGGCGACGACCTCGTCGCCGCGCGCGAGGAGGCGATCGACGAGGTGGCTGCCGATGAACCCCGCCCCTCCCAGCACGATCGAGCGCACTACTTCACCCTTCCGTACCAGTCCTCGAGGCGGACGACGTCGTCGAGCTCCGGCGTGGAGGCCTCGAGGATGTCGCAGTCCGTCTGCGCAACCATCCGGTGCCGCAAGAGCGGAGTGACGTGGAACGAGTCTCCCGGCCCGAGGACCCGCTCCTCCAGCTCCTTGCCCTCTTCGCCGGTCTGCAGCTTCATCGTCCCGGAGAGCACGTGGATGGTCTCGTCCTTGCGCAGGTGGTACTGCAGGCTGAGCGCGTGCCCTTTGTCGATGTGGAGGATCTTTCCCACGTAGCGATCGGTATGCGCCCAGATGAGCTCGTACCCCCAGGGCTTCTCCACGCGGACCGGTTGGATGGAGGGCATGATCAGCGCGCCGGCATCACGGCTGCGGCAATGCGCAGCTCGCGCTCGACGTCCTTGCGGAAACGGTTTGCGGCTTCCTTGTCGTGGAAGGCCCCGACACGCACGCGGTACCAGGTGCCCTTCGACCCGAGGTTCGCCTCCACCACGTAAGGCTTCAGCCCGGCGCTTCGGGCCCGGCCCTCGAGGCGGACGGCTTCCGTGCGCTCCTGCGAGGCGCCGATCTGGACGGTGTACTCGCCGAGGTCGTTCGGCGGCGGCGTCAACGTCACCGGCACAGGCGCAACCTGCGCTGCGCGCGGCGGCGGCCCCACGACGGTGGCGACCCGTGCCGGGGCGGGAACGACGGTCGTTTCGGCGGCCTTCGGCGGGTGCAGCGCCGCCGGCGTCTGCTTTCGCGCCTGGGCGTCGAGCGCGGCGAGATCGCCGGAGATCTGGACCCCGACGTCGCTCGTGGCCGCCCTCTTCCCGATCAGCATGCCGAGAGAAAAGACGGCGGAGACGAGCAACAGCGCGCAGACCGTCAGCGCCACGAGCTGGCGCCCGTCGAGCGAGAGATCCAGTCTCTGTCGCAGCCGCTGCGCGTCCCGCATCCGTCGCGGGTGTACCAGAGGGCGGCCGGTCGCCGCTACTCTTCGTCCGTGGCGGGCGCGTCCATCCGATCCGGAGCGGAAACCCCGAGCACCGCCAGCGCGTTGGCCAGCGTCTGCTTCACCGCCCAGACGAGAAAGAGGCGCGCGGACGTCTTGCGGGCGTCGTCGGAGATCACCCGCTCGGTCTTCTTGTACTTCGTGTAATAGCCGTGGAACTGCGCGATCGTCTCCTGGAGATAGAAGACGACCTTGTGCGGCTCGAGCGCGGCTGCTGCGTGCGCGATGAGCTCGGGAAACTGAAGGATGCGCTTGATCAGGTCGATCTCTTCCGGAAGCTGCAGCGCCGGCAGGGCGCCCGCGTCCCAGCGAGGCTCCACGCCCTTCTCCTCCTTCGCCCTGCGGAGGATCGCGGCGCATCGCGCGTGGCCATACTGGACGTAGAAGACGGGATTCGTGTTGTCCCGCTTCTGCGCAAGCCCGAGGTCGAAGTCGAGCGCCATGTCGCCGCGGCGCAGCAGGAAGAAGACGCGCGTGGCATCCGCGCCAGCGGTCTCCAGGAGCTCGCGCAGGGTGACGAAGTTCGCCGCCCGCTTGCTCATCCGGTACGGCTGGCCGTCCTTCATCAGATTGACGAGCTGGAAGAGGATGACCTCGAGCTCGCCGCCCATCGCGGCCACCGCCGCCTTCATCCGGGGAATGTACCCGGCGTGGTCTGCGCCCCACACGTCGATCAGCCGGCGGTAACCGCGGGAGAGCTTGTCGAAGTGGTAGGCGACGTCCGCCGCAAAGTAAGTCGGCTCGCCGCCGGTCTTGAACAGAGGCCGGTCGCGGTCGTCGCCGAAACGCGTGGTCTTCACCACCTTGAGCGGCTGCGCGACGTACTCCTCCTCGTCGATCTCGACGCCTTTGGGTGGCGGCAGCACTTCCATGGCCGTCAGCCCTTTCTCGTCGAGCACCCGGATGGCGGCGGCGAGGCGATTCTCGTCGTGCAGGACTTTCTCGCTGAAGAAGTTGTGGAAGCGGATCCCGAAGAGCGCGAGGTCCGGCTTGATCATGAGATCCAGGACGTAAGCGGTGGCGAACCGGCGCAGCGGCTCACGGATCTCTTCGAACGGACGCGAAGGATCGCCCTCCGACTCCAGCCAGGCCAAGGCTATCTCCTTGACGTACTCCCCCTGGTAGTCCTCTGGATCGAGCGGAACGCGCCGGACGTCTGGACGCAGCTCGGTGGCGCGCGCGAGGACCGCGTGGGCGAGCCGCCACGCCTGGCCGCCGGCGTCGTTGATGTAGAACTCGCGAAACACTTCGTATCCCGCCCATTCGAGGAGATTGGCGACGACGTCGCCGATCACCGCCCCGCGGCCGTGGCCGACGTGCATGGGTCCGGTGGGATTGGCGCTGACGAACTCCACCATCGTCCGCAGGCCGCCGCCGGAATCGCTGCGGCCGAAGCGTTCGCGCTCCGCCCAGACGGTGCGCAGCGCCTTGTGCCAGACGTCGGCTGCGAGCCGGAGGTTGAGGAATCCCGGCCCTGCGATCTCGGGCTTTCCGGCGAGCAGTCCTTCGGGGTCTTCCAGGCGGTCCACGATGGCCTGCGCCAGCGCCCGCGGATTCGGTCTCTGTGCGCCGGTGGCCTGGGCATGTTGCTTGGCGAGCGCCATCGCCGAATTGGCGGCGAAGTCGCCGTGCGCGACCTGCTTCGGCGCATCGAGCTGGACGGGATATTCCCCCGGAGGCAGGAGACCATCTTTCACGCATTTCTGCAGCGCGGCCTGGACCAGCGCGGCGACCTGCTCCTTCACCATGCCGATCCCTTGGAATACTCCGCGTCGAACGACGGCCGCAGCCGGTCCCAGCTCGCGTGCAGGTGCTCGATCATCACCTTGGTGTCGCCGAGGACGGGCATGAAGTTCGTGTCGCCGGTCCAGCGCGGGACGACATGCCAGTGCACGTGCCCGGCGATGCCGGCTCCGGCAGCGGATCCCAGGTTCATCCCCAGGTTGTAGCCCTGCGCACGGTAGGCCTGCCCGACGAGTCGCATGGCGACCCGCACCATCTCGGCAAGCTCCTCATGCTCCTCGCGGGGAAGGGAGACGAGGTCCCCGCTATGGCTGCGCGGCACCACCATCAGGTGGCCGTTGTTGTACGGGTACCGGTTGAGGATGGCGAACGTATGCGGCGTGCGCCCGAGGATGAGGTTCTCGCGGTCGTTCTTGGCGCGCGGCAAGTCGCAGAAGATGCATCCGTTCTGAGCCCCTGCCTTCGCGATCAGCTCCATCCGCCACGGCGCCCAGAGCTGCTCCATCACCTCACCAGATTCGGCGCCAGGAACATCAGTCCTCCCTGGGGAACGGCGGACCGCACGCCTTCGCTCGCGCCCTGGAACGCGCCGCGCATCAGATCCCGGAGCGAAAGCTCGTGCTCGCGCGGCGGATACTGCACCTTCGGTTCGCCGCTCTGGCCCGCGAGGCCCCAGGCCGCCGCGATGGCATCGTCGAGACCGCCCAGCTCGTCGACGAGCTTCAACTCCTTTGCGCGCTTGCCGGTGTAGATGCGGCCCTCGGCGATCTCGCGGACGCGCGCCTCCGGCAAGCCGCGGCCCTGCGCGACCGCCTGCACGAACTGGGCGTAGACATCGTCGGAGATGCTCTGGATCTCTTCGCGATCGGTCTCGTGGATGGGCCGGAAGGGCGAGAGCGTGTCCTTGTACTTGCCGCTCTTCAGGGTGGTCTCCTCCACCTTGGCCCATTCCAAAAGGCCGCGAACGTTGAAATGCATGAAGATCACGCCGATGGAGCCCGTGAGCGTTCCGGGCTCGGCGAAGATCCGGTCAGCCGGCGCGGAGATGTAATAGCCGCCCGACGCCGCCAGCCCTGCCATCGAAACCACCACCTTCTTCCTCGCCTTGATCCGCTTGATCGCGTCGTGGATCTCCTGCGAAGGGGCGACGGCGCCTCCGGGCGAGTCGACGCGCAGCACGATCGCTTTCACGTCGTCGTCCTTCTCGTACTTCTTCAGCAGCTTGACGACCTTGTCGGAGTCGACGCCGGCGGGGGCGGCGTCGCCGATGGTGCCCTTCGCTTCGACGATGCCGATCCGGGCGCCCACGGTGGTCTCGGTCTCCAGGCTGACGCCGGTGGCGGTGCCCTTCACCGCGGAGTAGGCGAGCAGCATGAACCCGAACAGGACCAGGAACAGGCCCCCGAAGATGACGCCGAGCACGACCGCCGCGCGCTTGTCCAACTGGGACGCTCCTTCGAGAACAGAGGCCGCTTGCTACCACTCGAATCGTGCGGGTACAAGCGCTGCGGTGTCCTTCCGGGGCATGCTGACGGCGCTGGTCAAGCGTGTGCCGAAGGCGCGCGGAGCGGTGTTCTGCGATCACGAAGGCGAATCCGTGGAGCTGGTGATCCACGACGACACTCTCTCCGAATACGAGCTGAAGGTGGCCGGTGCGCAGCTCGCGGCGGTCTGGCTGGCCTTGCAAGAAAGCGCACGCGACTGTGGCGCCGGCGCGCTGCTCGAGCTTCAGGTCGGCTGCGGCGCGGGAAGCCTGCTCTGCCGGGCGCTCCCCGAGGGGTACTACGTGGTGCTGCTCGTCGGCGAGGGCGGGTCCGGCGCATCGGCGGCGTTCGCGCTGCGATCCGTGGCCACCCAGATCGCGTCGGAGCTGTAGCGGTCTACAGGGCGCTGGCGCCCCGGCGGGCGTACCGCACGAGCGCGCGAAGATCAGGATGATCGCGGTCGAGCTCGAGCCCGCCGCGGTGTTGGCCCGGGCCGCTTACGATTCCTCCCCAACGCGATCGATCCTCGACCTCGACGCCGTCGGGATTGAGCAGCAGCGGCTCGCGGGGATCGAGGTCCTGCGCGGACTTCAGATACCGGAGCGCCGCTTTCTCCGCTCCCTCTCCGTTCACAGCCAGGACGGCGATGCCCGCGAAGTTCAGGGCCGCAATCCGCTTGTCGAACACGGGCCGTGTCGGCACCGCGGCGATCACCACGGCCACGCGGGGTCTGGCGATCTCGGCCGGCCGCCACAGCCATGCCAATCCGTCGCCGACGCGCACGGGCGACGGTCGCGTGATCGAGGCGCGGGAAAGACCGGGCCTCGGGCTGCGGGTGATGCGCGACGGCGTGCCGCGGCCGATGCGCAACTCCCAGACGTCAGTCGTATCGTCCGAGAGCCGCCATCCGAAGAGGAGCCGTTCGCTGGCGTGGTCCCAGACGAGACCTCCTTCGGCGAGTGCCCCCGAGGGAGGAACCGCGAGCGGCTGGGCGCGCAGCGAGGGAAAATCGAGCAGCGAGAAGATGTCCTGGCCGTTCGATTCGACGGCGACCGCCAGCCGGTGGCCATCTTCGCTGACGGCGAACGCCTCGACGTTCTGCGCCGGCGCGTGGATGGTCCTGCGGGCTCGTCCCAGGACGACCACCGCGTCGACACCCATCGTCGCCCGATCGGCATCCGTCAGCACGTACACCGTCCGTCCGTCCGGCGAGAACCGCGGCTGACGCGGAGGCGATGTCGACGATCACCACCGCCTCCGACGCCTTGCGATGGACGAGTGCGAGGATCGCGCGGCCGTCGGGAGAAGGCGGTCCGACCGCGAACAGACCCGAGAGAGCTTCCGCGAGCGGAAGCGACCCTGCGGCAGGCTGCGTCCCGGATGCAGGCGGCGGCGGCGCTACTTCGGAGGATTTCTTCGAATCGACGGCGAACATACGCAGCGACACGGTGGCGCCGTTCTGGACCGCGTAGAAGAGCTTCTTCCCGTCGCGCGAGAAGCCGCCCAGGAGCTGATCTCCGGGATCGGGATCGACGGGGATCGGTGGCGCACCCTCTTCCTCGAAGAGGATCAGCCGCCGGCGTCCGTCTCGCAGCGCCACCACGACCAACCTTCCCGGCTCGGAAGGCAGGTAACGGACTTCGACGACGCCCTCCGGCTCGTCCGTGAGCTGGGTCGGATAGCTGCCTTCGAGCTCGACGGTGGCGGCCTGGCGGGCGCCGAACAGCGTGGTGAGGAACGCGACGCGGGTCGTATCAGGCGAAGGCGCGGGCGCCCAGGCGGCCGCCGCCGATTCGAGGTGCCGCAATCGCGCCTGCAGGTCTTCGGCGGGCGCGGCGAGCAACAACGCGGCAAGGAACATTGAATTCCGGCCTCCTTCGGCCGTTCTACTCAACGGCGTGGCCGAAGGCGAACGCCGCGCGTCGCTGATGCTGCTCTCTTGACGCGCGGAGGGCCCGCCCGCAAAAGGAGTGCGCATGCGCCGACTTTTCCTCGCAATCCTGCTTGCCGCCGGGTGCATCCACGGCTCGCCGGCATCCCAGCGCGATTCGGGCGCGATGCGCGCCATCGTCCAGCAGGAGCGCTGGGCGCAGGACGCGCTGGCCCGCCGGCCGAACCGCGCCGACCTCCAGGCAATCCGATCGAGCGACTACGCGGCGGTGGGCCGTGGCCGGGGTGAGCTGAAGCGGCTGCTGCAAGGCATCGATCGCGGCACCTGGATCCGCAACACGGCAGCCGAGCTGATGGCGGACGATCCGGATCCGCAGCTCGCCGCCAGCTTCGATCGAGCAGGCCGGCTGCGCGCCGACGCGATCCAGGCTTCCGACGAGCTCGCCTCCGCGCTGGCCGAGGCGAAAGGCGGATTGACCATCGGCGACCTCCGGCCGGGCCTCGAAGCAGTTCGGAAGGCGCAGGCCAGCGAGGACCGGCTTGTCCGGCTGCCCCCACGCGCCGGAGGCGTGAGGCTTGCGCCCGCTCCACTTCCGCTCCCCAGGCCGTTCCTCGGATCCGCGGCGCGGCTGGTGTCGGCGAACCCGGAGCTCGCGCGCGAGCTCGACCGCCTGCCTCCCGACGACGCCGCCCAGATCCGCGCCCGGCTGCCCGACATCGATCGGGAAAAGGAGGAAGCGAAGCGAGCGGAACCGGCGGCGACGGCGCCGCCGCCCGCGGTTGCGGAGCAGGCCGCGCCGCCCGAGCCGCGCGAAGCGGAAGCGCCCTCACCGACGCTGACGGTCGCCAACGACGCCAAGGCGCTGCTCGCCAAGCGGACGCCGCGCTCGATCACGCTGCGGGAAGACGGCCTGTTCGAGCTGTCCTACGACGACGCCGATTACCTCGTCGACCCGCAGGGCAAGCTGGTGCGCAAGGAAGCGCCGGCGCAGAAGTAATCACCGCTGGAAATCGTAGACGCTGCCCAGCCGCAGGATCCGTGTGAGCTCGTCGAGAGCCGTCATGGTCTCGCGCGCCAGGCGAGGGTCGGCGAGGTCGTCGCCGGTCAGCCGGTCGCGGTAGTGCCTCGTCACCCACTCCTCCAGCTCGGAGCCGAGGGAATCGTCCCAGAAGACGCGAGCCCGGATTGCCGATCGCTCCGAATCCTCGAGGACGATCCGCTGCCGCAGGCACGCCGGCCCGCCGCCGTTCTCCATCGACTCTCGCAGGTCGAGGTGGTGCACGCTCTTCACCGGACCGTCGGACTCGACCAGCCGCTGCAGCCAGGCACGGGCATGCGGATCCTCCCTCGATTCCTGAGGAGCGACGATGGCCATGCTGGCGTCGGGAAGCGTGACGAGCTGCGAATTGAAGGGGTACGACGCCACGGCGGACGCCACCGGCAGCTCGCTCTCGGTAGCGAGAACCGCGATGAACGACGGGCCGAGGACCTCGCGCAACTTGCTCAAGAGCCCCTCGGTATCGACGAAAGCGAATTCGTGCAGCAAGAGGACGTTGGCGTTTCCCACGGCAAGGACGTCGGTGTGGAAGGCGCCGGCGTCGATGCCGATCGGGTGCTGCTGCGGAAAGAGAGCGCGCGCGGCATCGACGCGGCCCAGCCGCGCCAGCGCGTGGGAGGCTTCGCGGGTCTGTCGGGCCGGATATCGCGACGGCTCGCCCGCAGGCGATGGCTCCGTGAACGCGCGCCGCCCCCAGGCGAAGAGGTGCACGACGTTTCCGTCCGTGAACAGGCGGCTGTGGTTCGCCGCGCCCTCGTCGGAGAAGTGTCCCCCACCGGGGAGCGGATCGTGAACCTCGAATCGTCGTGCGTCGGCAAAGATGGCGCGGAGCACGCGCGCCGTCGTTTCCGCTTCCAGCGAGCGGTGGAACATCGCGGTGAGATTCGCCGGCACCAGGTGCACGCGGTGGTCGGTTGCGTCCGCGCTGGGGATGGCCGTCGCCGCGTTCGCCGTCCACATGGCGGCGGCGCTGGAGCTGATGCGCAAGAGCTGGTCCTTGAGCTCGGGATCCTGCGCCGCCTGCGCGATCACTTCCTCGTCGCTGCCGCGAAATCCGAGGCGACGCAAGGTGCGCAGCGAGGGCCGCTCGTGCGGCGGCAGCATCGCCTGTCCCACGCCGAGCGAGGCGACGAATCGCATCTTCGCCAGCCCCTGCAGCGCCGCCCGTCGCGGGCTCGCCGGCTGGCCGCCGTGCGCGAGCGAGGCGAGATTGCCGTGGGAAAGACCGGCGTAATTGTGCGTCGGGCCGACCAGCCCGTCGAAGTTGTATTCGCGCGCGCGCACGCGACCCGTCCGCTACTTTCCGTAGAACCGGAACACCAGCTCGGCCACGCACGCGGGCTTCGACTCGCCCTCGACTTCGATGGTCGCCGCGAGCAGCCCCTCGGCGCCGTTGGAAATCTCGGTGACGTCGCCGAGCTTCACGTTGAGCCGGTAGCGCTGCCCGTCCTTGAGAGGGTTGGGAAACCGCACCTTGTTGAGCCCGTAGTTGATCACCATCCCGAAGTTCTTGATCTCGACGAGCTCGAAGAAGATTCCGGCGATGAGCGAGACGGTGAAATATCCGTGGGCGATGGGCTTGCCGAACGGCGACTCCCGCGCGATGCGCTCGCGGTCGACGTGGATCCACTGATGGTCACCGGTCGCGTCCGCGAACTTGCGGATCGCCTCGTACGTCATCTGCCGCCAATCGGAGACGCCGATCTGTTTTCCCGCCAGCGATCTCAATCCCTGAAGGCCGTCGATCACGGTCTTGCCCATGATGCCTCCCGGTCGGTTGCGAGGTCTCTTTAGCACGCCTGCTGTATGGTGGGCGCTTACTCGAGGACCCGGACGGGCAGCACCACCATCTGCAAGCCCGCGAACTGAAGCCGCCGCTGCATCGCGTAGGCGGTCTCGTTGTGCAGGAAGCGGTCGAACCAGCGCTCCCGCTCGAAGATCAGCTTTCCGGCGAAGAAGATGGCGCGGGGAAAGTCCTGCGCGATCTCGCTAGCCACGCGCACGGACTCTGCCACCGCCTCGGTTCCCATCGCCAATCGGGCGTCCGCCGGCAGCCCCATCCTCTCCGCCTGCTCGACGTACTTCCTCAAGCCTTCCTCGGCCTGCTCCCGCACGCGGTCGACCTCCTCGACGCCTTGGAAGGTGGCGCTGTCCACCACGCCTACGGTCACGAAGAGCACGTTCTGGAAATAGCGCGGGAACAACTTGAGCACCGTGAGCAGCGAGTGGATTCCGAGGCCGGAGTAACCTCCGACGAGCATCACGGCGGTGGGCTTCTTCGGGTCGAGCGACCTCTTCGCGACCGCCTGCGAGGGCAGCGCCCCGAGGATCTGATCGAGCCGCTTCAGGCGAGCAAAGACGCCGGCGTAGTGGCGGCGGATCGCCATGCAGAGCGCGATCAGCGCGCTGGTGGCGAGCACGGTCAGCCAGCCGCCCTCGCGGAACTTCTCCGCCACCGTGATGGTGAGGATGACGATACAGAGCGCGCCGCCCACCAAGTGGATCCAGACATGGCTCTTCCAGTCCGGCAGCTTGTGGCGGGTCTCGCGCTTCACCCAGTAGCGGATCATTGCAACCTGGGTGAGCGAGAACGTCAGGAACACGTTGATGGAGTACATCACCACCAGCGCGTCGACCCTGCCCCCTGTGTAGAGCAGCATCACAAGGCCGGCCCCGCCCATCAGCAGGACGCCGTTCTGCATGGTGAGGCGGTCGCTGAGGGCGCTGAACCGGTGCGGAAACCAGGAGTCGTGCGCCATGTTCGCCATCACCCGAGGGCCGTCGATGAATCCGGCCTGCGCGGCGACGAAGAGCAGGAGCGCCTCGGAGAGCAGCGTGATGAACACGAACCACTTCCCGACGGGCAGCCCCAGGAGCTGCACGTGCCCCGCGACTTTCCCCGCCAGCAGCGAGTTCATGGTGTGGTCGGGGTCCAGGTAACGCACGTCGAGCAGCAGGTAGCAGAGGATGATCCCGGCGGCCGTGACGGCGAGGCTGATGGCCATGTACGCCATGGTCCGCTTGCCGGTCTGGACGCGGGGCTCGCGCATGATCTGCAGCCCGTTGGAGACGGCCTCGATCCCGGTGTACGTGCCGCCGCCGAGCGAATAGGCGCGGACGAACAACAGCAGCAGGCCACCCAGACCCAGCGTGGACATCCCGCGCGAAAGGCCAGCCGACACTTCCTGGACCACCTCGTGCGCGCGCCCCAGGTGCAGTCCGATCCCGGTTCCGATGATCACCGCATGCGTGACGAGGAAGATGAGGAAGATGGGCATCAGCGCCGTCACCGATTCCTTCACGCCGCGAAGATTGAGCAGGACCAGGATGAGCACGCCCGAAAGCTCGACATGCAGCTTCAGTGGCACGCCCACGATGATGAGGTTGGCCCAGCGAGCGCCGTCCGGCAGGACGCTGAACACCGCATCGCCGCCGGCGGCGATGGAGATCGAGATCGTGAGCACGTAATCGACGATCAGCGCGCACCCGCTGACGACGCCCGCGCGCGGTCCGAGAAGGCGTGTAGCGACCACGTAGCCGCCCCCGCCGAAGGGGAAGTGCTCGATCACGCGGCTGTACGCGGCGGCGATGATCAGGACCGTGAACGCCGTGGCAGCGGCGAGGAAAACCGCCAGATACGTGTGCTCGCCGAGGTTCTTGAACGCTTCTTCCGGTCCGTATGCGGACGAGGACAGCCCGTCGGCGCCGAGCCCGACCCAGGCGAGGAATGCGATGAGCGAGATGTGGCGGAAGAGGTGCGGGTCCTGCAGGTCCTTCGGGCCACCGAGGAGGAACCGTTTCAGCCTCTGCGCCGGTCTTCGGCGCTGCTCCGGCGGCACGGACTCTGCGGGCGTGCTCATCGAGAAGTTCGGGAGCAAGGCACGCGCCACGTTTCCTGTCGAGCCGCATTTGGCCCCCTTGCGGCGGATACCCGTCGCGGTATTGCATGTTGCAATGTCGAACCACGCCATTTCTTGCATTTCGCAAGCGGCGGCGGTGTCGCCGTGAGCACGCCCTCCCCGGCACGACGCCTGCAACCAGGGAACCGGATGCAGGGCGGATTGCAGGTGGTTCCGGGAGAACGACCCCAGGTCCGGGCATTCCTCGTCGCGCAACTGCGCTGGGAGCGTTATCGCGCGATGCGAAACCTCCTCGTTCATCTGCTCGCGCTCTCGGCGATCTTGTTCTGGCCGCCGATGCCAGAGCATCTACGCACGGCGATCGCAGCCGCGTCCGGGGCATGCTTCCTCGGCGCGCTGTTCGCTGGGATGATGGAATGGCATTGGGGCCGCGAGCGCAACCGCCGTGCGGGGGCGTTCTCGCCACCCGGAGATCCGCATTGAACGACGAGGCGAACACCACCAGGCGTGCGATGCGAGTCCTGGTCGTCGACGACGAACGCAACATCCGCAAGACGCTCGCCGTCTGCCTGGAATCGCTGGGCTGCACGGTGACGGAGTGCGGCTCGGCGGCGGCCGCCATCGAGTCGCTGGCGCGCCTGCCGCACGATCTCGCATTCGTCGATTTGCGGCTCGGGCGGGAAAGCGGTCTCGATCTTCTCGGTTCGCTTCTTTCCGAGCGTCCGGCGCTCGAGGTCGTCATCATCACCGCGTACGCCACCATCGACACGGCGGTGGAGGCGATCCGCCGCGGGGCGCGCGACTACCTGCCGAAGCCGTTCACACCGGCCCAGATCCAGCGCGCGGTCGAACAGGCTCGCTCGCGGATGGACCTGTCCCGGCGCGTCGCCGACCTCGAGGAGCAACTCGCCGGTGCCACGCCGGAAGTGATGCTCTCCACCTCGAGCGCCGCCATGCGCGCGGTGCTCGACGTGATCGGCCGTACCGCCGCGCACGACGTCCCGGTCCTCTTGCGCGGCGAAAGCGGCACCGGCAAGACCGTTCTCGCCCGGGCCCTCCATCGGCAAAGCCCCCGCCGTGAGCGTCCGTTTGCCGTCGTGAACTGCCCGGCTCTCAGCGAAGAGCTGCTGGCGAGCGAGATGTTCGGGCATGCCAAAGGCGCGTTCACCGGCGCGGTCCGCGATCAGCCCGGCCGGGTGGAAGCCGCGGAAGGAGGCACGCTCTTCCTCGACGAAGTCGGCGAGGTCCCGCAGTCGATCCAGGCCAAGCTCTTGCGGTTCCTCCAGGACAAGCACTTCGAGCGCGTGGGCGAGACACGCACCCGCGTCGCCGACGTCCGGATCGTCGCAGCCACGAACCGGAACCTCGAAGAGGCGGTCCGCGCAGGACAGTTCCGCGAGGATCTGCTCTTCCGCCTGAACGTCGTCGAGGTCATCGTCCCGTCATTGCGCGAGCGCCGAGAGGAGATCCTTCCTCTCGCCCAGAGCTTTCTCGGCTTCTTCGCTCGAGCGGCGCGCCGCTCGCCGCAACAGCTTTCGCCCGAAGCGGAACGGGCCTTTCTCGCGTATGGCTGGCCGGGAAACATCCGCGAGCTGCGCAATGCGATCGAGCGCGCGGTCATCCTTTCCCCGGCCCAGATCCTCCAGCCACAGGCCTTTCCCGAGCGCATCGCGCAGACGGCGACGACGGTGCCGCAGCTCGGCGCCGACTTCACGGTCGAGCAGGTCGAACGCGAGCACATCCTGCGCGTGCTTGCCCGGACCAGGACGCAGGAGGAGGCGGCCCACCTGCTGGGAGTGGACGCCTCGACCCTGTGGCGGAAGCGGAAGAAATACGAGAATGAGTGAGGTTACGCGGCCGTCGCCCGCACTGGAGTGCGTCCGGGCACCGGCAGCGTGAACCAGAAGCGGCTCCCCTTCCCCGTCTCGCTCTCGACGCCCATGTCTCCGCCGTGCGCGAGGACGATCTCCCGCGCGAGATAGAGCCCAAGGCCAATCCCCTCTCCTTTGGTCCCCGGCACGCGGAAGAACTTCTCGAAGATCCGCTGCCGGTATTCCGGCGGAATGCCGTGTCCGTGGTCCTCCACCTCGAAGCGCACGCTGTCGTGCTGCGGCCGGGCCCGCACGATGACCGCGCCACCCGGTGCGCTATGCCGGACTGCATTGCCGATCAGATTGTCGAGGACGAGCGAGATCCGCTCCGCATCGGCGAGCACCGGCAGGACCGGCTCGCCAAGCTCCGCGGCAAGCTGGATCCTCGCCGCCGACGCCGCGGCAGAGCGGTTCGCAAGCGCTCCCTCGACCAGGGACTTGGCGGAAATGGCCGCCGGTTGCACCTCGACCTTTCCCGCCTGGATCCGCGCGAGGTCGAGCAGATCGTCGACGATGTCCTGGAGGCGCTCGCAATCCTCGCGCGCCGCCTGCAAGAGGTCCGCCTGTTTCTCGTTGATCGGCCCCACGGTGCCTTCGACCAGGATGTGGATCGCCATGCGCAACGACGTCAGCGGCGTGCGGAACTCGTGCGCAACGGTCGCCACCAGATCGTTCTTCAGCTCGTCGAATCGCACCAGGCGGGTCACGTCCTGCAGGACGATGGTCGCCCCGACGACGGCCCCCTCTTCGGAGTAGAGCGGAGTCGCACGCGGCAGCAGCCTGCGGTCGCGCACGTGAAGCGCCTCTTCCAGGCCGCGGGGGAGATACGGTCCTTTTCCCGAAACGACGTGCGCCCGTACCTTCTCGATCGCAGTCCGCAGATCCGGGTCGATGCGCGCGAGAGGCTGCTCGCCGGCGTGGATCTGCAGCTCCCGCTCGGCGCTCTCGTTCACGTTGAGGAGCGCCCCATCCGCGGCGACGACGAGGATGGGATCGGGGAGGCTGTCGATCGCTGCCTGCGATGCCTGCTGTGCCTGGAGCAGCTCCCCCAGCGAGCTGCTCCGGTATTCGCGCAGTTTGTCGGCCATCGTATCCAGCTCGCGGCCCACCTGCGCGATCTCGTCTTGTCCTTCGATGCGCGCCCGGGCTTCCAGATCACCTTCCCCGATGCGGCGCACCGCCAGGCTGAGCCTGTTCAGCGGCCGCAGCACGCGCCGGGTGAGGGATACGGAGGCGAACAGGCAAAGGGCGAGCGCCGAGATGGTGGACAGCAGCAGCAACGAGCGATTGCGTTCGGCGGTGGCGCGCGCGCGGTCGCTCTTGAGCAGCATCGCGTCCTGGTTGATCTCGAGGATTCTTTCCGCGGCGTCCTTCAACCGGAGGAATTCCGGCTGCAGCTCGGCGAAATAGTCGCGGCGCAGGTCCTTCTCCTCGCGGAGCCGGCGAAAGGCGTCGTATTTAGCGACGTATCCGTTCCAGGCCGCGCGCAGGCGGCGCGTCGCGTCCGCCTCGCCGGTTTCGGTGATGTTCCTCTCCTGGATCCGCAGCTCCGTCTCGAACGCCTCGATGTTCGGACCCGCCTGCGCATCGCCCTTGTCCGGACGGCCGGCGGCGCGGAAGAGGGCGGCGCTGTCCACCCGTTCGGCCGCTTCCTTCATCCGCTGGGCCGCGAGGACGCTGCGGAAGTTGTCCTGCAGGATGCGCTCCGAGCTCTGGCCCAGCGTCTGCACGGTGGTGAGCGCCACGACGCCTACGAGGGCGAGTCCGACCGCCAGCGGCGCCTGCGCCAACAGCAGCTTCGTCCGCAGGGTCACGCCGCCCTCTCCTCATCCGTCGCCGCCACCACGTGCAGGTCGAAGTCGGTGCCCTCGCGGATCAGCCGCGTCAGGACCGAGCCACGCAGCACCTGCTTCCACCAGGGCTGCATCGAGCGCCCCACGATGACGTGCGCCACGCCGTGCGTCCGGGCGAAATCGAGCAGCGCCTGCGCGGGCTCATCCGATTTGAGCCGCACCACTTCCGCGCCCAGTTCTCTCGCCTTTTCGACGTTTCCCAGCAGGTGTCGCTGCGCCTCGGAGTCGATCAGGGTCGGCGCTTCGTCTGGCGTTTCCACGTACACGACGAACCAGTCGGTGTTCAAGCGGCCCGCCATCCGCGAGCCCCGCGAGAGCAGCGTCTTCGCGCGCGGCGGATTCGAGGCCAGGGCCACCATCACGCGTCCGGACGCCTTCACCTCCGGCGCTCCTTTCGCCAGGCCGGCGCGATCCAGGCTCTCCGCCACCTCACGCAGCGCGAGCTCGCGCAGCGTGGCAAGGTTCTGGTCCTTGAAGAAGTGCTCCAGCGCCCAGGGGATCTTCTCTGGCACATAGATTTTTCCCGCCCGAAGGCGTTCCTGCAGGTCCTCGACCGTCAGATCGAGGTTCACCACCTGGTCGGCTTGCGTGAGGAAGTTGTCGGGAACGGTCTCGCGCACGACGACGCCCGTCGCCCGCTCAATCAGACCGTTCAGGGATTCCAGGTGCTGCACGTTCATGGCGCCGATCACGTTGATTCCCCCGTCGATCAGCGCGAGCACGTCCTGGTAACGTTTGCGGTTCCGCGACCCCGGTACGTTCGTATGTGGGATCTCGTCGACGACGGCAACGGTGGGACGACGAAGCAAAACGGCCTCGAGATCCATCTCCTCCACGGTGACGCCGCGATAGTCGACGCGGCGGCGCGGGATCACTTCCAGCCCCTCGATCAGCGCCGATGTCTCGGCGCGCCCGTGGGGCTCGATAAACGCGATCACCACGTCCACTCCGCGGCGGCGGAGATCGTGCGCTTCCTGCAGCATGCGGTACGTCTTTCCCACGCCCGCGGCAAAACCGACGTACAGCTTCAGGCGGCCGCGCCTTCCGCGCTCCACCAGCTCGAGGAAGTCTTCGGGCCTTCGCGTTTGCGCCGGCTTCGTCATCTGCTCCGGGGTCATTCCACCACGTGCCGGCGCCGCTCGCCATCGGCCACGGGCGGCGGCTATCTGGTCGCCAGCGGTGGCCGTCCGAAATGCCGGTCGAGCGCGCGGTTGACCAGCAGGACGTTGACGCGGGGCTCGCCCAGGACGAGCAGGTCGCGCCCTTCGATGTTGGCTTCGATGACGGCGCGGACGCGCGCCTCGTCCACGTTGCGCGCGCGGGCGATGCGCGGAGCCTGCCAGAGCGCCGCCGCCGGTGAGAGATGAGGGTCGAGTCCGCTGGCGGAGGCGCTGACCAGCTCCGCCGGCACCGTTTCTTCGGCATTGGGATTTTCCTCGAGGAGGCGCTGCAGCTCCTTCGCAGCGCGCTCGCGGAGCACCTTCGAGGTCGGCCCCAGGTTGGAGCCTGAGGAGCCTGCCGCGTCGTAGCCCTTTTCACCGGCCGCCGATGGCCGCGGCTGCAGATATCCCGGCTTGCCGAAAGGCTGCGCGATCAGCTCGGAGCCGACGGCGTTTCCCGGATCATCGGTGATCAGGCTACCGGCGGACTGGCGGGGAAAGATCGCGCCGGCGACGGCCGTCGTGATCAGGGGATATGCGACGCCGAGGGCGATGAGCGTGACCAGCGTGGTGCGAACGGCGGCAAAGAGCTCATTGCGTAGCATGAGCGCCTCCTCAAACCAGACCGACGGCCGCCAGGCCGAGATCGATGATCTTGATGCCAACGAACGGAGCGACGACCCCGCCGACTCCGTAGATGAGCAGCGAGCGCCGCAGCAGCGCCGCCGCTCCGAGCGGACGATAGCGCACTCCGCGCAGCGCCAATGGGATCAGCAGGATGATGATGATGGCGTTGAAGACTACCGCGCTGAGGATGGCGCTGTAGGGCGATGCGAGGCGCATGACGTTGAGCGGCGAGAGCTCCGGAAAGACGCCTACGAAAAGCGCCGGAAGGATGGCGAAATACTTCGCCACGTCGTTGGCGATGGAGAACGTCGTCAACGTCCCGCGCGTCATCAGGAGCTGCTTGCCGACCTCGACGACCTCCAGCAGCTTGGTGGGATCGGAGTCGAGATCCACCATGTTGCCGGCTTCCTTGGCAGCCTGCGTGCCGGTATTCATCGCGACGCCCACGTCCGCCTGCGCAAGCGCCGGCGCATCGTTGGTGCCGTCGCCGGTCATCGCCACGAGCTTGCCCTTCCCCTGCTCGTCCTTGATGAGCTGCATCTTCGTCTCCGGCGTGGCCTGCGCGAGAAAGTCGTCCACGCCGGACTCGCGAGCGATCGCCGCCGCCGTCCTGGGGTTGTCGCCGGTGATCATCACCGTGCGGATGCCCATGGCCCGGAAGCGCGCGAACCTCTCCGCGATGCCGCCCTTGACCATATCCTTCAAGTGGATGAGGCCGAGGACCCTCCCCCCCTCCGCCACCGCCAGCGGGGTTCCGCCGGCATCGGCGATCTTCCAGGCGGTCTGCACCAGCTCTTCGGGCATCTGGGCGCCTTGCGACTTGACGTAGTCGCCGACGGCGTCCACCGCTCCCTTTCGCACGCGCCGCTCGCCCAGATCGCATCCGCTCATCCGCGTCTGCGCGCTGAAGGGGATGAAGTGCGCGATCCCCTTCGTCTCGCGGCCCCGCAACTGATGCTTCTCCTTCAGCAGCACGACGATGGACCGGCCTTCGGGCGTCTCGTCGGCGAGGCTTGCGAGCTGCGCGGCATCGGCCAGCTCTTCCATGCGGACGCCGGGCGCAGGGAGGATCTCCGTCGCCATCCGGTTGCCGAGGGTGATGGTTCCCGTCTTGTCGAGCAGCAGCGTATCCACGTCGCCCGCTGCCTCCACGGCGCGCCCACTCATCGCCAGGACGTTCTTGCGCAGGAGCCGGTCCATTCCCGCGATGCCGATGGCGGACAAGAGGCCGCCGATGGTGGTCGGGATCAGGCAGACCAGCAGGGCCACCACGGCCGTCGCGCCAAGCCGGATCCCCGAATAGAGGCCCATGGGTNNNNAGCAGGATGTGCAGCGCGATCTCGTTCGGCGTCTTCTGCCGCGACGCGCCTTCCACCAGGCCGATCATCCGGTCCAGGAACGACTCGCCGGGGTCCACCGTGATGCGCACCACGATGCGATCCGAGAGCACTTTCGTGCCGCCAGTTACCGCTGAGCGATCGCCGCCGCTCTCGCGGATCACCGGCGCCGACTCCCCGGTGATCGCGGACTCGTCCACCGAGGCGATGCCTTCGATGACTTCGCCGTCGCCGGGAATGACCTGGCCGGCGTCCACGATGACGAGGTCGCCCTTCTTCAGGCGCGAGGCGGGGATGATGTCCTCATTGGAGATGCCCGGCACGTCCTCGCGCTCGGGCCAGTACCGCACCTTGCGTGCGACGGTGTCCTGACGCATCCGGCGCAGGGTGTCCGCCTGGGCCTTGCCGCGCCCTTCCGCGACCGCTTCGGCGAAGTTCGCGAACAGCACCGTGAACCAGAGCCAGATGGAGACGGCGAGCGTGAACCAGGTCGGCGCCGCCCCCGGCGAGGGAGCGAAGACGTCGCGAAGCCAGATCGCGGTGGTGAGGACGCTGCCGATCTCCACCACGAACATGACCGGATTCTTCGCCACCAGGTGTGGGGCGAGCTTCTTGAACGACTCCAGGATCGCCGGGCGAAGGATCGACGGATCGAGGAGCGAGAGCTGCTTTGCCTTGGGGGCCATTTCAGAAGACCCTTCCTGCTCCG